>JAZRTL010000321.1:0-5438 GCA_045652025.1 Eubacteriales bacterium | reverse complement strand
GGCTTGAACGCTCCTGCAGGCTTTGCAGAAAGAGTAGCAGAAGAAGTTAGCAACATTACCGGCAAGAAGTTCGTTACCGCCGATAACAAGTTCCACGCTCTTACCTCTAAGGACGAGTTGGTATTCGCTCACGGTGCTATTAAGGCACTTGCTTGCGATATGATGAAGATTGCGAACGACGTTCGTTGGTTGGCTTCCGGCCCCAGAGACGGTCTTGGCGAAATCTTTATCCCCGAAAACGAGCCCGGTTCTTCGATTATGCCCGGCAAGGTTAACCCCACTCAATGCGAAGCTGTTACTATGGTAGCGGTTCAGGTTATGGGTAACGACGTTGCAGTTAGCATGGCTGCTTCGCAAGGCAACTTCGAATTGAACGTATTTATGCCCGTTTGTATTTACAACTTCCTTCAATCCGCACGTCTTTTGGCAGAAGCAATTCTTTCATTTAATAATAAGTGCGCTGTTGGCATTACCGCTAACAAGGAAAAGATGCATCACAATCTTCACAACTCCTTGATGCTTGTTACCGCGCTTAACCCTTATATCGGCTACGAAAACGCTGCTAAGACCGCTAAGAAGGCATATAAGGACAACATTTCGCTTAAGGAAGCTTGTGTAGAGCTTGGCTTCCTTACCGCAGAAAGATTTGACGAAGTTTTCCATCCCGAACAGATGGTTTAAGACAAATCGGTTAAATAATTCCTACGAAACTAAACCGGAGGTAAAATATGAAATTTAGTTATTTCCCCGGATGCACGCTTAAGAACAAGGCGAAGGATCTTGATATTTACGCAAGAAAGAGCGCAGAGATTTTGGGCGTTACTTTAGAAGAAATTGAAGATTGGCAATGCTGCGGCGGTGTGTTTACCACCTCCAAGGACGAGGTTGCCACCAAGCTTTCTTCTGTTCGCATCCTTAAAGCTTCGCAGGCAAAGGGACAAGACCTTGTTACCGTTTGCTCTGCTTGTCACAACGTTGTTAAGCAAACCAACCACGCTATGCAAAACGATGGTGAATTTGCAAGCAAGGTTAACCGTTATATGAACGATGGCGAATATGACGGCAGCACAAAGATTTACCACTACCTTGAGCTTATCCGCGACGTTATTGGTTACGATAAGGTTGCCGAAAAGGTAGTTAATCCCCTTAAAGACAAGAAAATTGCCGCATACTACGGCTGTTTATTGCTTCGTCCCAACTCGGTTATGAGAATGGACGACCCCGAAAACCCCAGCATTATTGAGGACCTTATCCGTGCGCTCGGTGCTGAACCCGTTGTTTACCCCTACCGCAACGAATGCTGCGGCGGCTACGTTAGAATGGAAAGCCCCGAATTTGCAGATAAGAAGAGTAACACCGTTACTAACAGCGCAAAGCTTGCAGGCGCAGACGTTATTGTTACCGCTTGCCCTCTTTGCAAATACAATCTTGAAAAGAGCGGTTCCGAGATTCCCGTGGTTTATATCACCGAGCTTCTCGCAGAAGCGCTTGGCGTAAAGGAGGATAATTAATGGAAAAGAAAAACCTCCGCGATGAAATCATTCGCAGAAGCGGCGTTAACCCTACCAAGTGTATGCGTTGCGGTAAGTGCACCGGCACCTGCCCTGCTTTTGACGAGATGGAATATCATCCTCATCAATTTGTTTATATGGTAGAAAGCGGCGATATTGAACCGTTGCTTGAATCCAAATCGCTTTACAGATGTCTTACTTGCTTTGCTTGTGTAGACAGATGTCCGAGAGGTGTTGAACCCGCGAAATTAGTCGAAGCAGTTAGATTAGAGGCGATTCGCGTTCAGGGCAACAACCACATGACCGCAAACGACGTTCCCGCAATGCTCGATGCTGATATTCCTCAGCAAGCGCTCGTTTCGGCGTTTAGAAAATACACTAAGTAAGGAGGAAAAGACATAATGCAAAGAATTGGTGTTTTTGTATGTTGATGCGGTAGTAACATCGCAGGTACTGTTGATGTTGTGGCTGTTGCCGAAGCTCTTAAGAACGAGCCCGGCGTAGTCTTTTCCACCAACTATCAGTATATGTGTTCCCAAGCGGGACAAGACATGATTAAGGATGCAATTAAAGAACACAACCTTACGGGTATCGTTATCTGCTCCTGCTCGCCCCGTATGCACGAGGCAACCTTCCGCAAAACTGCGGCAGCGGCAGGTCTTAACCCCTATATGGTTGAAATTGCAACCATTCGCGAACAATGCTCTTGGGTACATAAGGAAATGCCCGTTGGTACCGAAAAGGCAATTATTCTTGGTAAGGCGGCAGTTGCAAAGGTTAACCTTAACACTCCTCTTACCCCCGGCGAATCCCCCGTTACCAAGCGTGCGCTTGTTATCGGCGGCGGTATTGCAGGTATTCAGACCGCGCTCGATATTGCAGACGCGGGCTTTGAGGTAGATATTGTTGAAAAGCAGCCCACCGTTGGCGGTAAGATGGCTCAGCTCGACAAAACCTTCCCCACCCTTGACTGTGCGGCTTGTATTCTTACTCCCAAGATGGTTGACGTTGGTCAGCACGAAAAGATTAGAATCTTCTCCTACAGCGAAGTAGAAGCTGTTAAGGGCTTTGTTGGTAACTTTGACGTTACTATTAAGAAGAAGGCGCGTTACGTTAAGGAAGAGCTTTGTACCGGTTGCGGCGACTGTATTTCCAAGTGTCCTATGAAGAAGGTTCCCAACGAATTTAACCTTGGTATGGACACCCGCAAGGCAATTTACATTCCCTTTGCACAGGCAGTTCCGAAGGTTGCTACCATCGACGCTGATTACTGTAATATGCTTAAGAACGGCAAGTGCGGTGTTTGTGCTAAGTTCTGCCAAGCAGGCGCTATTGATTACACCCAAAAGGACGAATTCATTGAAGAAAAGTACGGTGCAATCGTTGTTGCTACCGGCTACAACCCCATTAGCATGGATAAGTTCGATGAATTTGCTTACAACCAATCCAAAGACGTTATCACCTCGCTTGAATTCGAGCGTCTTACCAACGCTGCAGGTCCTACCGCAGGCAAGCTTCTTCGTCCCTCCGACGGAAAGCATCCCGAAAAGATCGTTTTCGTTCAATGTGTTGGCTCTCGTTGCGACGCTTGTAACGAAAAGGGCAAGGAATACTGCTCCAAGATTTGTTGTATGTACACTGCTAAGCACGCTATGCTTACCAGAGATAAATATCCCGATACCGACGTTACCGTATTCTATATTGACGTAAGAACACCCGGTAAGAACTTTGATGAATTCTATCGCAGAGCGGTTGAAGAATTCGGCGTTCATTACATCAAGGGTATGGTAGGTAAGGTTAGCCCCGAGGGCGACAAGCTTATCGTTCAGGCATCCGACCTTATCGCTAACAAGCAGATTAAGATAGATGCGGACTTGGTTGTACTTGCGGCGGCTATCGAGCCCGACAAGTCGGCACGTCCTCTTGCTACTATGCTTACTGCAAGTATGGATACCAACGACTTCTTTACCGAAGCTCACCCCAAGCTACGTCCCGTTGAAAGCCCCACCGCAGGTGTATTCCTCTCCGGTGCTTGCCAAGGACCTAAGGACATTCCCGAAACCGTTTCGCAAGCAGGCGCAGCCGCTTCGAAGGTTATCGGCTTGTTGGCAAAGGATAAGCTCACCGGTAACCCCTGCGTTGCACAATCTAACGAAATGATGTGTAACGGCTGTTCTACTTGTGAAAGAGTTTGTCCTTACGGTGCTATCACTTACGAAGACAAAGAATTCCGTATGCCCGACAGAACCACTTTGGTTCGCCGCATTGCTATGGTTAACCCCGCGGTTTGCCAAGGTTGCGGTTGCTGTACCGTTGCTTGTCCTTCCGGCGCAATGGATCTTAAGGGCTTTGCAAATAACCAGATCATAGCGGAGGTAGATGCAATATGCAAGTAAACGAATATAAACCTTTAATTGTGGCATTCTGCTGTAACTGGTGTTCTTATGCCGGTGCAGACCTTGCCGGCAACAACCGTCTTAATTACCCCGCAGAAGTTAAGATCATTCGCGTTCCCTGCTCTTGCAGAGTTAACCCTATGTTTATTCTTCGTGCATTCCAGCGCGGCGCAGACGGTGTTATCCTTTGCGGTTGCCACCCCGGCGACTGCCACTATACCTCGGGTAACTATTACACCCGTCGTAGAATGGCGTTGCTCTTCTCGATGCTCGATTACCTTGGCATTGAAAGAGAACGTACCAGAGTTGAATGGGTTTCTGCTGCAGAAGGCGCAAAGTTTGCAGCAACCATGAACGATTTTGTTGAAACCGTAGCTTCGCTCGGCGAAAACAAGAGATTGGAGGACTTGAGATGCAAAAAGTAATGCGTAACGTTTTGGTTGAAAAAGCCATCTCGCTCCTCGAAAACGGTACCGTTTGTTCTGTTCTCGGTTGGAAGAAGGGCGAATTCGACTATGATATTACCCCTGCCGTTTTCAACAGCAAGGAAGAAATTGAAGCAAATTTCGTTTGGAACGATTTTTGCGGTGCAAACTTCTCGAAGTATTTAGTTCAAAAAACTCGTAAGGCAGAAGGCAAAATTCTTGTTTTCCTTAAGCCCTGCGATACTTACAGCTTCAACCAGCTCCTTACCGAGCACAGATTCGACAGAGAAAAGGTTTATGCAGTAGGCGTTCCCTGCGAAGGTATGGTTGATATTGACAAGATTAAGGCAATTACCGGCGACGGTATTTCCGGCATTGCTTGCAACGACAAGATTGAGGTTAGCTCGATTTACAACGATGAAATCGTTAAGATTGACGCTAAGGACGTTCTTGAAGCACGTTGCTTAACCTGTAAGAGCAAAAAGCACGTTGCATACGACGAGCTTATCGGCGAAGAAGGCGAAACACTTGAATCCAACCGTTTTGACGAGGTTGCAAAGCTTGAGGCGATGACCCCCGACGAAAGATTTGAATTCTGGCAAAACGAGCTTTCCAAGTGTATCCGCTGCAACGCTTGCCGCGATATTTGCCCTGCTTGTACCTGCGAAACCTGCGTATTCAACAACCCCAAATCGAGCGTTGAAAACAAGGCGACCGCAAACAGCTTTGAAGAAAAGATGTTCCACATCATTCGTGCCTTCCACGTTGCAGGTCGTTGTACCGACTGCGGCGAATGCTCGCGCGTTTGTCCCCAGAACATTCCCCTTCACTTGCTTAACCGTAAATTTATTAAAGATATTGACAGCTTCTATGGTGAATATCAAGCCGGCGCAGAGGTTGGCTCGCGCGCTCCTCTTGCTAACTACACCACCGAAGACATTGAACCCAGCGACGTATTTAAAGGGGGTAACGAATAATGCTTAAGTGTTCGATTGAATCCCTTAACAGCGTTTTTGCTAAAATCAGCGAGGACGCAAAGCTTTATATCCCTGCCGACAACAAGGACGGCAAGGCGGTTTATACCGAATGGGCAGACGGCGTTCAGC
>JAZRTL010000320.1:0-1583 GCA_045652025.1 Eubacteriales bacterium | reverse complement strand
CGGTCTGTTTTTGCCACAGCCATATCTATCGCGCCCTTTTTGGCTTGGTGCGGGATGGTATGGAGCATCGAATGTGTTAGGCGATTTTTCGGAAGCGGGTTATTACACGGAAGCATATAAACGATATCTTCATCCTCGTTAGCGGTATAGAAAACACAACCATCATTGCTTTGAACAACGGTATTATAAGCTTTGGGGAGCACATTTTCTTCTATTTTCGCTACCGACGGAAAGCTATCGCACTTCTCCCAAGAGCTATTATTTGGCAAAATCCGCTCGATACGCGGTGAATTAGCGCGCGCTTTTACGGGAGATTGCCAATTAGCCCAAAGCCATTCGTTACGCTCGTATGATTCGGCTTCGTTTCTATATCTGCTGCAATGCCATTCGCCTTCGAAATATTTATATTTAAAATCGTAACGAGCGAATTCAAACGCCTCACGCGCATCCTCGATAACCGACCTACTCCAGCCAAAATAATCGCTCGGCTCGTTTTCGGAGCATTCCATATAGATTCTGAACGGCTTTGTTTCGCACTTTCTTATTAGATGCGGGATTTCGTTCCCACGCCCCATCGCCAAAAAGGAAGGTGAGCTCATATAAACGCGATGGAAATAGTTTGGGTGGAACCAAGCCGCAACAAACGCCGAAATACCGCCCGAGGAGCCGCCGGAGATACAATGCATATCCGCAAAGGGCGAGATTTTTATATTATAGCTTTTTTCGATATGCGGGACAAGCTCGAAAACGATAAAATCGCCGAATTCTCTGTCGAAAAGGTCGTAGCTGTTCATCCGCATATTGCGATTATTACCGCAAGGAAGCAAAAGCTCGCCGCCGGAAACGCCAACGTTAACACAATAGGGTGCCTTTCCCTCGCTCGCAAGCTTTAGCATTGCGCTTATATTCGCTTCGTTCGCGCCATCGTGGTCGATATACAGCGCAAATTCGTTAACCTTTACATCGGGCACCGAAACGGTATATTTATATTCAATACCCACTTTATATTTCGCTCCGACAAGCGCACCGTTGTGGTGGTTAATATTTATCATAAGCCAACCTTTTTATAAGTTCGTGTTATAAGCAAAACCCAACATATCGTTTGGATACGTTGGGTTTGTTATCGGGTTCTTGGGAATTATTATTTATCCAAACTCTTCATTGTGGGGAACAACAAAACGTCGCGGATTGCTTGGGAATCGGTAAGAAGCATACACATTCTATCGATACCGTAGCCGATACCGCCTGTGGGAGGCATACCGATTTCGAGAGCGTTTAAGAAGTCCTCGTCGGTGGTGTTCGCCTCGGCATCGCCTTGGGCGAGCTGTTCCTCTTGTGCCTTAAAGCGTTCGCGCTGGTCGATCGGGTCGTTAAGCTCGGAATATGCATTTGCCATTTCCCAGCCGTTCATAAAGAACTCGAATCTCTCTACATACTCGGGATTTTCGGGCTTACGCTTGGTAAGCGGAGAGATTTCTACAGGGTGGTCCATTACGAAGGTGGGTTGGAGAAGATGCTCCTCTACAAATTCCTCGAAGAAGAGGTTTAGGATATCGCCCTTCTTATGACGATCTTCATATTCA
>JAZRTL010000319.1:0-4098 GCA_045652025.1 Eubacteriales bacterium | reverse complement strand
CCCCGTTGCAGGTTCTGTTATGGGCTATGCATTCTCCGCTTGCTGCGAAGAAGTTGATATCACTCTTGAACAAGGCGAAGATCCCGATGCGGTTTACGCTAACTTCGGTGGCGGTGTCTCCAACGGCAAGAACTTTGCTGAATACGTTGGTCTTACCCTCGTTGACTAATAAAATATAACCGTAAAAAAGCCGCGTACTTTCGCGGCTTTTTTAAATTTGCGGGAGAGTAAGTTTGCTTTGGGGGTGTTTGTTCCTCTTTTCCTTGACCAAAAGCGCGCTTTGTGTTAAAATAATAAAAAATAATTAAAAGGATAAAACTATGAACTTTAACGAAATTGCAATAAATCGCCAATCCTGCCGTAGCTATAATCCAAATAAAGATATAGAACAAGAAAAGCTCGATTCAATTCTAAAAACCGCCTCTATCGCGCCTTCTGCTTGTAACGGTCAACCCTACCAAATAACCGTCTGCCGCGGCGATAGCGCAAAAAAGGTCGAGCGTGCTACTCAAGGTATGGGTATGAATAAATTTGCAATCGATGCGCCCGTAGCGCTCGTTATATCCGAAATGCCCTACGTTGCAACCGCCGCACTTGGCGCAAAGGTAAAAAAGAACGATTACCGCTCTATCGATATCGGCATCCTTGCGGCGTATATAACTGCCGAAGCAACTGCCCAAGGAATTTCGTCTTGTATCCTCGGCTGGCTTGACGATGCGGAAATAAGGGATATTTGCTCGCTCGAGGGAGCTGCAAGGTTGGTTATTGTTCTCGGCTATCCGAGCGAAGACGAAAAGCTCCGCACAAAAAAGCGTAAGGATTTCGAAAAGCTAATAAAATATATGGAATAATAGGTAAAATATGGATAATAAACGCTTTAGATACGCTACCGAATCGGACGTTGCTAAAATACTTGAATTTATAAAAGGTATCGCCGAATACGAAAAAATGTCGGATCAGGTCGTCGCAACGGAAGAACTGCTTCGCGAATGGATTTTCGAAAAGAAAAAGGCGGAGGTAATATTCGCGCTGGAGGGCGAAACCGAGGTCGGCTTTGCTCTGTTTTTCCATAACTTTTCAACCTTTCTTGGTCGCGCAGGGCTCTATCTCGAGGACCTTTACGTAAAGCCCGAATTTCGTAAAAAGGGCTATGGCAAGGGGCTAATAACTGAACTTGCCAAAATCGCCGTGGAGCGCGGTTGCGGAAGAATGGAATGGTGTTGCTTGGATTGGAATAAGCCAAGCATCGATTTCTATCTTTCACTCGGCGCAACCCCAATGGACGAATGGACTACCTATCGCCTAACGGGCAAATCACTTGCCGATTTGGCAAAATAATTTAAATTTTGTCTTCAAAACCCCAAAACTCAACCTACGGTATGTTGATTTTAAGCTAAAATAAGCTAAACTAAAAGCAGAGGGGAGGAATAGTATGGATTTGCAAAAAATCGGTAAATTTATCGCCGAATGCAGAAAGCAACAAAACTTAACCCAACTTCAGCTTGCGGAAAAGTTAAATATAACCGATCGCGCGGTGTCCAAATGGGAACGTGGCAAATCTCTGCCCGATTCCTCGCTAATGCTCGAGCTTTGCGAAATTCTAAAAATCAACGTAACCGATTTGCTTTCGGGGGAGGTAGTATCTATGGAGGATAAGACAAAAGAATTGGAACAAAAATTGTTGGAGCTTGTTAAAGAAAAGCAAGAAGCGGATAAACGACTTCTAAAGCTGGAGGTTGTTATCGGCGTTTTGTCGATGATAATCCTGCTTTCTGCTTGTATTGTCGCAGCGTTTGTTAATTTAGAGGAGTGGGTTCGCGTTCTAATCGTTCTTGCGGGGTTTGTTCCTTGTATGTTTGGCCTTGCTTATGCAATGAAGCTCGAGCAGATTGCCGGCTACTATGAATGTGCCGTCTGCCACCATAAATACGTTCCGGAGCTAAAGGCGATGTATATGGCACCGCACATGGGCAGAACAAGAAAAATGCGTTGCCCTAAATGCAACAAAAAATCTTGGCAGAAAAAGGTAATTAATAAGGACTAATTTAATTGAAAAATTTTGCGGGGTAATTGCTCCGCAAAATTTTTTGCGGGGGTTCCAAAGAATCCGAAAGGTTTTTTCAGGAAATCCTTATTAGGAATAATTATTTTTAAGAAAGCTATTGAAAATCAAAAAACAATGTGTTAAAATGTGCTTGTAAATAACAAATAGAGAGGTAATATATTATGTGTACTAATAACAAATTTTACATTTGCGAACATTGCGGAAATCTTGTTAACGTTATTAACGCTTCCGGCGTTCCTATGATGTGCTGTGGCCAAAAAATGAAAGCTATTGAAGCGGGCGTGGTAGAAGCGAGTAAGGAAAAGCATATCCCCGTCGTTAGCGTAGAGGGCAATATCGTTACCGTTGCCGTTGGCGAGGTAGAACACCCTATGACAGAGGAGCATAGCATTCTTTGGGTATATCTCCAAACTAACCGCGGTTGTCAACGTAAGTGCCTTGAGGTTGGTAAGGCACCCGTAGTTACCTTCGCTCTCTCGGACGAAGCTCCCGTTGCGGCTTATGCATATTGCAACCTCCACGGTCTTTGGATGTCCGAAATTACCGAACCCGTGGTTTGCGACCTTAAGCCCCTTAATACAAAATCTAACGAAAATTACCTTGTTTGTAAGTGTAATAACGTTTCCTATTTCGAAATTCTCGATGAAATTCATAACCAAACAAACGCTACCGACCTTCTCGAAATTTTCGAAAAGGTAAAGAACACAACCCGTTGCTCAAGCGGTTGCGGCGGGTGCTACGAGAAGGTTCTTGCCATCATTTCCGAGGCAATGTCCGGTCAATAATATTTTTAAAATACAATAAAGAAAAACTCATCGCAAGATGAGTTTTTTCTGTTTTATAAATAAATTATTTAATTAATTAAAAGCAAAAGTACCGAAGTATGCACGTTTAATAAGAACGTAGTCCATACTGTCGATGTCGCCGGACTTATTAACGTCGCCGCGCTTAAATTGGTTCTCGTTAAATTCAAAGGTGCCAAAATAAGCTCGCTTAACAAGAACGTAGTCCATACTGTCAATCTCGTTGGAGCTGTTAACGTCGCCGATCATATATTCTTTTTCGCTAACGTTTTCGTTATCTTCGCCGTTGTTTTCGTCGCCAATGCCGTCTTGGTTATCGTTACCGCCTTGGTTGTTGTTTCCACCCTCGTTTTCGTTGCCTTGGTTTTCGTTTCCACCTTGGTTTCCTTGGTCTTCGTCGTCGCCGTTATCGCCGCCGCTTGCGCTATTGCCTTCAACCGCAAGCTCCGAAATAAAGGTCCAACCGCCGTGGACGATTCTAACCTCAACCTCTTTCGCGCTCAATTCGGCTTCTATCGAATAAGCCGAAACGTAATCGTTAAACGCCGTAACGCTAACCTTGCCGTCAATCTTCTTGCCGTCTGCAAAGAAGCTAACGTTTTCTGCCTTCGGGCCCGTAACGCCGTTGGTTTTGTCAAAGCTTTCGTTGGGGAGATAAACGGTTATCTTCGTAATGTCAAAGCTTTTGCCCAAGTCAACGTTTGCAAAAACGTAACCTGCGGTTGCTGCATCGGGGGATTTGTAATGAAGACCAAACCAAGCCGCGTTCTTATAGCTGTTGTCGTTCGGAACGTAACCGTCGGTAAGCTCCTTACTGTTGTAATCGGGGTAGGTAACGGGCGCGTTTTCGTCGTAACCCCAATTAGTGTCCGCGCCGCCTTGGCGGTAGGGAAGTGAGGTTGTATATTCCTTTCCGCTTGCAAGATTGTTCTTTATCTTGGTCGCGGTATCGTCGGAATAAAGATTTTTGTCCTTAATAATTTCAAAGCTATCAATAACGCTGCCGTCTTCGGCGGAATAGGTGGTTATCTTAAAGGAATCGCCGTCTATTTCAACGTTCGAAAAGGTTGTTGTGTGTTGCTTTTTAACTGCGATATGGGGTGTTTTCGCGTCTGCCATCATATCGTAATATTTAGAGCCGCTGGAGGAAGAACCCGTAAGATAAAGAATACCCGTCGGGTTAACAACCGAGGAAAGAACGCCCTTCGAGGAATCGGGAACAAATCCCGC
>JAZRTL010000318.1:0-3767 GCA_045652025.1 Eubacteriales bacterium | reverse complement strand
GCCGTTATTCTGAAACCGTGTCCCTCATAAAAGCGGATGGCACGGGTGTTCTTTTCCAATGCCCATAAAGTTTTTGCATTGTGATTTTCAATGGCGTATATCAAAAGGTTAGAGCCGATACAATTTCCTTGAAGCACAGGCTCAACAAATAGCTTTTTGATTTCTTGGTTTTCTATTTGAATAAACCCCTTAACCGCACCGTCATCATATACCCACATATTATTGATAATGCCTTCGTATTGCTTCATTATCGTTGGCACTTGAAGCTCATTAAAGTAATAATCGTCGTTTTTGAATATGGGATAGAAATTCAAGCGGTAATTAAATATCTCGATTTCTGCTATGCGAGCCAAATCGCCAATCTTTGCTTTTCTTATATTCTTCATTTTGACACCTCGCCAAATTCTTATTTGTCAGTCTTGTAATGCTTTCATAAGCAGATATTTTTGATTTCCACTTGGAATGTCGGGAAGAATACCAATCACCGAATAACCGTGTTTCTTATAAAAATCGGGAGCTTGCCAACTCATTGTGTCAAGGTGGGCATGGTGACACCCTCTACGAAGAGCTTCTTCCTCGGCTTTATGTAAGAGATTAGATCCAACGCCTTTTTTGCGGTGGTTTTCGTGTACCCATAAAATATCCACATACATCCACCCCCAATAAGTACCACCGAGAATACCGCCTATAATATTGCCGTTTTCGTCATACTCAATAATATTGAGAGGTGTGTGACCGTCATCTCCAACGATTTCTTTGTTGAACTGATTAAGGGCTTCGCGGATATATTTAATTTCGTTTTCTTTCGGCGTTGTATTCATACAAGTACCTCGTCAAATACTTATTTATCGAACTGATTCAAAAGAAGAACCAGCATCGCATTTGTAAGTACAAACGCTTTATTGGGTCATTCCCAAACCCATTTTATTATAACATATCAGTCGATATTATTCAAGTTGTATTCCGACTTTGTCAGAGTGATATTATTGCAAAGCAATAGTGTTATTGAAGCCTATCGGCTTCAGTGTTATTTTATTCGCCTTAAACTGCCGTAGGCAATATAACTATGCGTAAGGGGTCCCCGCGAAAGATGCTTTCGTGGGGCAAAAGCATAATACAACTGCGAAGCAATACAACTCGCCTTTGGCGAATAAAACTGCGAGACTTCCTTATGGGAAGTCTCGCAAAGCCGTTTCTTTAATTTTGTTCTAATTAGTTGTTGCCGTTGATAGCGTTGCTTTCTTCAGCTTCCTTAGAGTTAACCTCACGCCAATCGTCGAGCTCGAGTTCTGCAAAGTCAACATAGCCGAACCAGCTGTCGGTTTCGTAACCGCTAATCTCGTCGCTTGCAACGAAGTTGCGAGTGTACCAGAACACCATAGTAGCGGGGCAAAGCTCAACGAGCTTAGCTTCTGCTTGGTGAAGGATGCTTGCTCTTTCGGCACGGTCGGTAGTAGCGAGCGCGGAATTGATAAGCGCGCTGTAATCGGCGTTGTCGATGTTGGTGTAGTGAGTGTTAAACATTTCACCCTCGGTAGCAACCGAGTTATCAACAACGATGCTGGTACCGCTATATTCCTTTGCGAAGGGAGCAAGGTAGCTAAACGCGTCGGTAGAGCCGCTTTGAACGTTCACACCGATAATATCGTAATCTCTGGTAACGAGAGCTTGTTGATATGCTTCGGGGTTAAGACCGCGGTACTGTACGTCGTAGCCGAGAGATGCCCAATAAGAGCCGGCCTTTCTTGCAATCGCTTCGTACTTGTTGGCAAAGTCAACCTTCTTGGGGTACATCTTAATAGTATAATCGTTTCTGGGAACGAGGTAGGTTACGGTAAGAGTACCCTTCTTAGCGCCGGAAAGCAATTTCTTTGCGCCGTCGGTATCTGCGTTAACGTTGTACAACGCGCCGCCTTCGGTACGGAAATCGTTCTTTCTGTCGGTGTTGAATACGCCGTTGGGAACGTAGCCGGTAGCCGCAATTTCGCCGGTGCCGGTGGTTTCGGTAGCAATCGCGTTTCTATCGATAGCCATCGAAAGTGCCTTACGAACGTTCGCATCCGAAAGAAGCTCGTTAGCGGTGTTGAAGTAGAATGCAAAGCCGTTTAGGGTTTGCGAGGTTTCCATATCCTTCTTAAAGTAATCGTAGGTTGCCTTTTCGAAGGAGGAGAGGTAATATACCTGACCGTTTCTAAAGCGGTTGCCTTGGAACAATTCCTGGGTCAACTTGCCTTCGTTTTCGTAAATGTCGGCTTGACCTTCATAGTAGTAGCAGGTAATGCGGTAGGGGAGAACGTATTCATCAAGATCGTCTTCCTCTTCGCGCAAGTAATAGGAGTTACGTTCAAGAACGAGCTTACAAGCGAACTTGCCGCTGTAATCGGTTTCATCGCCCTCTTTTTCACGGGGCATATCCATCGCTTGAATTCTAAACTTACCGTTACATACGATAGTGGTAGAATTGCCTGCCCAATCGTCGCCCGCCTTTTCGCAACGGGTAACAATATCCTCGCGGCAGGGAGCCAAGTGGATATTAGCAATCTGCTCTACGAACAAATCGCAGTTGTATTCGTTTTCGAAGGTTACTTCAAGAAGAGTGCTGTTAACAGCAGCTAAACCAAGGTCGTCGATAGTACCAACGCCGGATTTAACGGATCTTGCACCCTTAATAGCGTAAAGAAGCGAAGCGTAGGGGCTATCTGTTTCGGGAGAGAGAATTCTTCTCCAAGCGTAGATAACGTCGTCTGCGCTAACCTTACGGTTATCGCTCCAAGAGGTATCCTTAAGCTTAAAATACATCTTGTGGAGCTGATATATTTCGTCGTATTGATAATACCATTCGGTAGCAAGCGCGGGTTGCACCTTGCCGTCTTCGTCAATAACCGCGAGCGGTTCGAAAATCAACGAAAGGATTTGATCAACGTCGCTGTTGAGCTGAACAACAGCAGGGTCGAGCGTATAGGGATAGTCCGTAATATACATACGGATGTTTGCGCCCTTTTCCTCCTCGTCCAAGCCGCCGCAACCTACGAGCGCGCCAAGACAGAAAACAAGAGAAAGCGCCAATGCAATGATTTTTTTCATGATGACCTCCGGACATAAAAATTCCAGCATTAATTACAGTAATTATATCACCTATTTATTAAATAATCAAGTGCGATTTGGTTATTTGTTGAAAATTACAAAATATTTATTTCCGAATTGTATATTTCATCAAATATCGGCGCAAAGTAAGAAAATAAAATAAAAAACGCGCCACGTTCGCGGCGCGTTTAATATTAATCGCTAATTAAAGACCGAGCAAGGAGAGGAGGTTGTTGTTTGCGAATGCAGCAACAGTAACCAAAGAAATGGTGCTCATGATCTTAATAAGAATATCGAGAGAAGGACCAACGGTGTCTTTCAAGGGGTCGCCAACGGTGTCGCCAACAACAGCTGCATCGTGTGCTGCGCCGCCCTTAGCTTCGCCGCTAACGCCGCCAACTTCGATGTACTTCTTACCGTTATCCCAAGCGCCGCCTGCGTTACCGCAGAAGAGAGCGAGCATGATAGCGGAGATGGTTGCGCCTACGAGAACGCCGCCAACGAATTCAGCACCGAATACGAAGCCGCAAACAACGGGGAATGCGATACAGAAGAGTGCGGGGATACGCATTTCCTTGAGTGCGCCCTGAGAGGAAATTTCGATACAGGTCTTGTAGTCGGGAAGTACTTCACCTTCCATAAGGCCCTTGATTTCTCTGAACTGACGGCGAACTTCTTCAACC
>JAZRTL010000317.1:0-3321 GCA_045652025.1 Eubacteriales bacterium | reverse complement strand
GCCCGCGGTTCTTAAATCGGACCTTCCTTTTCTTGTTGCCTTTGGCGGTTCTTGGGAAAGGTCAAGCCGCAATATGTTTGCGTTATTAAACGGTGTTGGCAAAAAGTACGATAAGAAGATAAAGGTAGGATATGTCGATTACGATTATGCACCCGATGTTTTTGACGGATACTCTATTAAGGTTTTACCAACTTTAATTTTCTTCGAGGATGGCAAGCCCATAATGCGCCACGAGGGTTACCAAGGCACAGAAACTGCTATGGACTTCGTTAAAAGATTTTATGGTGTGTTGCCGGAATTCCATATGTTTTAGGGCGAACGCACAATGGCGTTCGCTTTTTGTGTTGATAGCGCCTAAAACACGTTTTTTAGTACAAAATATTGTATATTTATATAGTATTTTCACTTGAAAATTAAAAAGCTATATGTTATAATAAACTGATTTAAAGTATAGTCGAATTTTTAACGTTTCTATCGAATATTTAAAAGGTAAAAAACGATGTATGATTATTTAATCGTCGGTGCCGGTTTATATGGCGCGGTGTTGGCTTTTGAACTTAATAAGCGCGGCAAAAAATGCTTGGTTATCGACCGCCGTGGACATATCGCAGGCAACGTTTTCACCTGTAAAATTTCGGGTATAAACGTTCATAAATACGGCGCGCATATATTCCATACAAGCAACAAGGATATTTGGAATTATGTAAACCAATTTGCAGAGTTTAATAACTTTGTTAATTGCCCTATCGCGTTCTATAAAAAAGAGCTGTATAATCTCCCCTTTAATATGAATACCTTTTCTAAAATGTGGGGTGTTCGCACTCCTGACGAAGCAAAGGAAAAGATTAGGGAGCAAATTCGCGAGCTTAATATTACAGAACCAAAGAATTTAGAAGAGCAAGCGCTAAGTCTTGTTGGCTATGACGTTTATAACAAGCTGATTAAGGGCTATACCGAAAAACAATGGGGTCGTGATTGCAAGGACCTTCCTGCCTTTATTATAAAACGTCTTCCCTGCCGCTTCACCTACGATAACAACTATTTTAACGATAGATACCAAGGCATTCCAATCGGCGGATATACCGCCATGGTTAGAAAAATGCTCGATGGCATTGACGTTAGGTTGAATACCGATTACAAAGACCTTATAAAAGAAGAACCGAATATCGCCAAAAATATAATTTACAGCGGCTGTATTGATGAATTTTTTGATTATACGCTCGGGGAATTACAGTATAGAAGCTTGGATTTTGAAACAACGGAGCTTAATACTCCGGATTTCCAAGGCAACGCCGTTGTTACCTATACCGAACGCGAGGTTCCGTTCACAAGAATCATCGAGCATAAGCATTTCGAGTTTGGAAAGACAGATACAACGATCATTACAAAGGAATATCCTATGGAATGGTCAAAGGGGCTTGAACCCTATTATCCCGTTAACGACGATAAGAACAACAAATTATATGAAGAATATTTAAAGCTTGCCGAAGCACTCCCCAACGTACATTTCGGCGGTAGATTAGGCAAGTATAAATATTACGATATGGATAAGGTTATCGAGGCCGCGCTTGCGGATTTGGAAGTGTTGATTTGATTTCCCTTTCTCCATCGTATTTTTTGGGAGTTTAAAATTAATGAACAAAGAAAAAGTTATGATAGACGTTAATAACGTTACAGTACGGTTTAACCTATCAAGCCAAAAAATAGACAATTTAAAAGAATATTTCGTTAAGCTAATTAAGCGCCAATTAATGTTCCAAGAATTTATTGCGGTTAATAACGTTAGCTTTCAGGTTAAAAAAGGCGAAGCTTGGGGTTTAATCGGCACAAACGGTTCCGGCAAATCCACGTTACTTAAAGCTATAAGCGGAATTATTAAGCCCTACAAGGGTAGCATCGCTATAAACGGTAGCGTTGCTCCTCTAATAGAGCTTGGCGCAGGATTTGACCCGGAATGCACCGCAAGAGAAAACATTCTCTTAAACGGTTGTATTCTCGGCCATACAGAAAAGTTTATGAAGGACCATTTCGATGAAATTGTCGATTTCGCTGAAATTCATCAATTTCTCGATTCTCCGCTAAAAAACTTTTCCTCCGGTATGCGCGCTCGTTTGGGTTTTGCAATCGCAACGATGGTCAAGCCCGATATTTTAATAGTAGACGAGATTTTGGCAGTTGGCGACTATAAGTTCCGCCAAAAGTGCGAAAAGCGTATGCGCGAGCTTTTAGATGGCGGTACTACCCTTTTATACGTTTCGCACTCTATCGACGAGGTTCGCCGTATTTGCGACCATGCATTATGGATAGATAAAGGCATCGAAAGACTTCAAGGCGAGGTTAACACCGTATGCGATGCTTATATGAAAGAAATGAAAAAATGAACAACGATAAAATAGTTGTAAGCGTTATCGTTCTTACTTATAACCACAAGCCGTTCATTTCCCAAGCATTAGATGGCATATTAATGCAAAACACTTCGTTTTCTTACGAAATTTTAATAGGCGACGATGGTTCAACCGACGGAACGAGAGAAATTCTTATAGAATACGCCGAAAAACACCCGCAAATCCGCTTATATATGCGCGATGAAAATATGGGTGCCACAAAAAATTCATACGATCTGTTGTTAAAAGCAAACGGCAAATATCTTGCCTTTTGCGAAGGGGACGATTATTGGACCGACCCTAACAAGCTTGAAAAACAGGTTGGGTTTTTAGAGGAAAACCCCGATTATATCGGTTGTAGCCATAAATGTGTTTTGGTTGACGAAAATTCCAACCCTATCCCAAACCAAAAGCTTTCTTGGGTGCGCGAAAAGCAGCGGTTTACTCTTAACGATTTCAAGGGTGTTTACCTTCCCGGTCAAACCGCAACAATAGTAAAACGCAATCTGTTTTTAGATAACAAAAACGAATATTCGTTTTTATACGAATTAAACAGAAATATTTCCGACCGCACGTCTACGCTTTTATACCTTACAAAAGGTGATTTTGGCTTTATACCCCAACCCATGAGCGCATATAGAAAGGTCGATAACTTAGGTCTTACCAACCAAATTTATAATAATAATTCCCAACGTATCGTTAACGAGCTTGAATATACCGAAAAGCTCGAAGCGATAGCAAACACTCTAACCGACAAACAAGATATATTTGCCGATTATTATTACCAACTTTATGCTTGGGCAGTTTGGCAATATTTAAAGAACAAATCCACCGAAAACAAAACTGCAGTCGTCTTAACGGCAAAGCATATCGGAAAAGGAATTGTTCACCCTATCGCGTTTGTAAAAGGTTTACTAAAAAAACACGGCATTCTTAA
>JAZRTL010000316.1:0-14362 GCA_045652025.1 Eubacteriales bacterium | reverse complement strand
TGCAAGTGCATCCTTAGCAATAACCATTTTGCCATACTTAAGGATGTCGTAAACGTTAATTGTATTTACAGGTGCAGTGATTACGCCGGGAATGTTAGCAGCGGAACCAACTACGAATTCGTTAACTTCTGCAGTTACGATCATCGCCTTGCCTTCAACGTTGATAGCTTTAAGGAAGTTGATCATATTCTTGGTCTTGTAGGAATCGAGTGCGATATTGTCGATAACAATCAATTCATCCGAAACTACTTTAGAAGTGAGAGCCGAGAACAAAGCAACCTGCTTAAGCTTCTTGTTGATGCTTACGCGATAGCTCCTGGGCTTAGGACCGAGGGCGATACCACCGTGAGTCCATTGAGGAGAGCGGATAGAACCCTGTCTTGCTCTGCCGGTACCCTTTTGACGCCAAGGTTTCTTACCACCGCCGCGAACTTCGCTTCTGGTAAGAGTAGATTGAGTACCCTGACGTTGATTGAGCAAATATGCTCTTACAACGGAATGAACTGCTGCGTTATTGATTTCTGCAGCAAAAATCTTTTCGGAAAGTGCGACTTCGCCGCAAACTTTACCTTCCATGTTATAAACATTTACTGTAGGCATTTCTTACTCCTCCTTCCGCTTATTTAACAGTGCTGCGGAGGTAAACGATTCCGCCCTTTGCACCGGGAACCGCGCCCTTAACAGCGATAAGGTTGTTATCGGGATCGATTTTGATGATCTCAAGGTTAAGCATAGTAACTTGTTCGTTACCGTACTGACCAGCCATCTTCTTGTTCTTGAAGATTCTGGAGGGGTCGCTGTTAGCGCCCATAGAACCTGCTTGACGGTGAACAGGGCCGGTACCGTGAGTCATTCTAAGTCTGTGGCAGCCCCATCTCTTGATAACGCCGGAGAAACCACGACCTTTTGTGATACCGGTGATGTCAACTTTTTCGCCAACCTCAAAGGTATCTGCTGTAACTACTTCGCCAACGTTCAATGCAGCGCAATCGTCAAGGCGGAATTCCTTAAGATATCTCTTGAAGGAAACTTCTGCTTTTGCGAACACGCCTTTTTCGGGCTTGTTGAGCTTTCTCTCGGGAATATCCGAGAAGCCGAGCTGAACTGCTTCGTAGCCGTTCTTTTCGATCGTTCTCTTTTGAACGACCACGCAAGGACCTGCGTTGATGACAGTAACAGGGATAACCTTACCCTTTTCATCAAAGAGCTGGGTCATACCGAGCTTTCTGCCGATGATGCCTTTTTTCATAATATCCTCCTTAGGTCATTGGTTGATTGCCATTTGCTAATCAACGTAACCTTAATTTGATGCGGGTTAATTAGAGCTCGACGTTGAAATCTACGCCGGCAGGGAGATCGGTGCTCATAAGAGCTTCGACGCAAGCCTTAGAGGGCTTGATGATGTCGATAAGACGCTTGTGAGTACGATACTCGAACTGTTCGCGGCTATCCTTGTACTTGTGTACTGCACGAAGGATAGTAACGATTTCTTTATCGGTAGGAAGCGGAATAGGACCGGAAACGGTAGCGCCGTTGCGCTTTGCGGTTTCAACAATCTTTTCTGCTGCCTTGTCGATAAGGGTGTGATCGTAGCTCTTAAGACGGATTCTGATCTTGTCTTTCTTTGCCATTGGTTTTTGCCTCCAAATATAATAATGTAGTGATTTGACGGCAGACACTTGCGAACACTGCGCCGGGTGTTTCGTATCACACCCTTAAAAAATGCTCGAAGCCTGCGCCCGATTGTCGGACATACTCTGTCATAGTTACCTGCTAAAAGCAGCAATCTATAACTTCATCGCACACCAAGCGGAGTTATTTTATCACAAAATAATACCAAAATCAATAGTTTTTGAAAATGTAATTGTAAACAAATTGTTAACAAATTTAAAACAACCTCTTCCCTTAATACATAGTATTAAGGGAAGACTTTTTTATGGAATTTTTCTTGGAAAAGGGGTTTACAAACCAGCCAAATTCTGTATAATAAAACGCGTAGGTATATTATATATAATAAAGGAAGACTTTTTGCGATGAATATTACCAGAAAAAACAGCGGAACCTGTTCCAGAAGCGTTAGCTTTAACATTAGCGACGACCATATCGTTACCGACGTTCGCTTTGAGGGCGGATGCAACGGCAACCTTAAGGGCATTGCGGCGCTTTGTGAAGGCGCAAAGGCAGAGGACATTATTAAGCGTTGCAGCGGTATTACCTGCGGCTTTAAATCCACCTCCTGCCCCGACCAGCTTGCAGCGGCCTTGACCGAGGCGCTTGACAAATTACAGACCGCTAACGTATAGACGGAGGAACGTATTATGAGAAAAGAATTTGAAAGATGGTTGAATTCCGATAAATTGGACGATTGCTCCAAAAAGCGTCTTTTGGAAATAGCAGACGATGAAACCGCGATTGCCGAAAGATTTGCTATTCCTATGAGCTTTGGCACGGCAGGTCTTAGAAGCACGATGGACGTTGGTATTTCCAAGATGAACGTTTACACCGTTGCGCAAACCACCCAGGGCTTAGCCGAGCTTATTATTTCCGCGAACGGCCAAGAGCGCGGCGTTGCTATTTCTTACGATAGCAGAATCGATTCCGACACCTTTGCAAAGACCGCGGCAAGCGTTTTGGTTGCAAACGGCATTAAGGTTTACTTATTCGACGGCATTCGCCCCACCCCTGAGCTTTCGTTCGCTATTCTTTATTACAACTGCATTGCGGGCATTAACGTTACCGCTTCGCACAACCCCAAGGAATACAACGGATATAAGGTTTATTGGGACGATGGCGCACAGCTCCCGCCCGAGCACGCGAGCGTTGTTTCGGAAAAGGCGGCAGCAACAGATATATTCGACGGTGTTAAGAGAATGTGTCTTGACGAGGCAAAGGCAAGCGGATTGCTTGTTATTATCGGCGACGAATGCGACGAGGCGTTCCTTAAGGCAGTTCTTGATTGCCGTCTTGATGCAGAAAATACCGCAAAATACGGCAACGAGGTTGGTCTTGCATACAGCGCACTTCACGGCACGGGCTACAAGCTTGTTCCCGAAGCACTTAAGCGTTGCGGCATTGACAAGCTTATTACCATCGACAGCCAGATGATTCCCGACGGTAACTTCCCCACCGTTGCTTCGCCCAACCCCGAAAACCGCGAATGCTTTGAGGAAGCAATTAAGAAGATTAACGAGCTTGGCGTTGATTGCGGCGCAATTATTGCGACCGACCCCGACGCAGACAGAATAGGTCTTGCAATTAAAGACGAAAAGGGCGAATTCTTTGCTCTTAGCGGTAACCAAATTGGCGCGCTTTTGATTGACCATATTATCAGAATGAGAAACAAGAACGGCAATATGCCCGAAAACGCTTGTGCTATTAAATCGGTCGTTTCCTCGAACCTTTTTGATGCTATTTGCGAAAAGAACGGCATTCGCCACATTAGCGTTCTTACCGGCTTTAAGTATATTGGCGAAAAGATTAAGGAATGGGCGGCAGACGGCAGCAACACCTTTATTTTCGGTTACGAGGAAAGCCAAGGTTATCTTTCGGCAGGTTATGCGCGCGACAAGGACGCGATCGCCGCGAGCGTTTTGGCAGCCGAAATGGTTTGCAGACATTACGCCGAGGGCAGAACCGTTTACCAAGCGTTGCAAAGCATTTACAAGGAATACGGCATCTTCCGCGAAAGCGTTCTTAACATCAAGATTACCGGTATTGACCCGATGGGCTTGATGGGAGAGACGATGGCAGACATTCGTTCCAAGGCGATTGACGTTATTGGCGGTATGAAGGTTACCGCAGTGCGCGATTACTCCACCGGCGTTATTAAGAGAGCCGACGGCACGGTTGGCGAAACCGGACTTCCCAAGAGCAATATGCTTTATTACGATTTGGAGGGCGGAAGTGCAATTATTATTCGTCCCTCGGGCACCGAGCCGAAGATAAAGGCATATATACTTATCCGCGCAGATAGCGATGCGGATGCAGATAACAAAATCGCATCCTGCACCGAGGATTGCAAAAAGCTTTTAAATAAATAAGTCACAAGGGCAAACCGTTTTTACGGATTGCCCTTTGTTTTTATAAAATTTACATTTATAACACTTTTTACCATTGACAAAATGGGAAATAATATAATATTATTATCTTTGAGTTATTTTATTCACAAGCAAGGAGGCATTATTTGTGCTTAAGCTACGCGAAATAAAAAAATCCTATATTTTAGGCGATAGCGTTACCGAGGCGCTTAAGGGTGTTTCGGTTAACTTTAGAAAAAACGAGTTCGTTGCTATTTTAGGTCCTTCGGGATGCGGCAAGACAACGTTACTTAACGTTATCGGCGGTTTAGATCAATACAGCTCGGGCGATTTGATTATTAACGGCCGTTCGACAAAGGAATATAAGGATTCGGATTGGGACAAATACCGCAACCATTCGGTCGGCTTTGTTTTTCAGTCCTACAACCTTATTCCCCACCAAACCGTTTTAGCCAACGTTGAGCTTGCTTTAACGCTTAGCGGCGTTAGCAAAAGCGAGCGACGCGCTAAAGCGATGAACGCTTTAAAGCAAGTCGGCATTGACGACCAAGCAAAGAAGAAGCCAAACCAGCTTTCCGGCGGTCAGATGCAAAGGGTTGCGATTGCACGTGCTCTCGTTAACAACCCCGATATTTTGCTTGCGGACGAGCCGACGGGCGCGCTTGACACGGCTACGAGCGTTCAAATTATGGAGCTTTTAAAGGAAATTTCAAAAGAAAAGCTCGTTATTATGGTTACTCACAACCCCGAATTAGCCAACGATTATGCAACAAGAATCGTTAACCTTCGCGACGGTGAGATTATTTCGGACAACAACCCCGTTGAAGACGAGTCCGAATTTAAACCTGAACAGACCGCAAAGAAAAAGAGCAAAAAATACAAGACCTCGATGTCCTTTATTACCGCTCTTTCGCTTTCGCTTAACAATCTTTTGACAAAAAAAGCAAGAACCGTTCTTACCAGCTTTGCAGGAAGCATTGGTATTATAGGTATTGCGCTTATACTCTCGCTTTCGAGCGGTTTCAAGGCATATATTAACAAGGTTCAGGAAGACACGCTTTCGACTTATCCTATACAGATAACGAGCGAAACTATTGATGCGACGGGTCTTCTTACCGAGCTTGCGGGACAGGCGACCAACGATGAATATGCCCACGATTTAGACAAGGTTTACGCAAGACCGATTTTTGGAAAGCTTATTAACACGATGCTTTCGGAGATTGAAAAGAACGACCTTAAGGCGTTTAAGAGCCATTTAGACTCCAATCGCGATCTCCTTAGCGATTACGTTACCGACGTCCAATATTCTTACGGTGTTAACCTTGAGGTTTATTCCAAAAACACCGACAAGGGTGTTGTTAAGGTTAATCCTATGTGCGTTTGCGACGCGATGATGGGCACCGGCTCTAACACCTCGAGCGGCAATATGATGATGTCTTCGAATGCCGGAAATATGAACGTTTGGGGCGAATTGCTTAACAACCGCGAGCTTTTGGAATCGCAATACGACGTTGTTAAGGGAAGATGGCCGAGCGCATACAACGAGGTTGTGCTTTTTGTTGACGAGAACAACGAGATTAACGACCTTGTGCTTTGCGGTTTGGGCGTTATTGACCAAAACGATATTTACAAAACGATGATTGACATCCAAAACGGTAAGCCGGTTGACGAGGAGATGAGGAGCTTTAGCTACGAGGAAATTCTTGATATTTCCTTTAGTATTGTTCCCTCGAGCGCGCTTTACGAAAAGGACGCTGACAGCGGACTTTGGGTCGACCGCAGTAACGACGAGCTTTATATGAAGAAGCTTGTTGAAAACGGCACAGAAATTAAGATAGTCGGTATTATGCGTCCGAACGAAGCGGCAACCGCAACAAGCGCGGGCAGCAAGATTGGTTACACCCACGCGCTTACCGAATATATTATTAACCTTAACAACCAAACCGAAATTGTTAAGCAACAGCTTAACGAGGAAATTGACACCGCAACTAGCGAAAAATACAAGGGCGAATACAGATACTGCGACGTTGACGTGTTTACGGGTATTCCCTTTGGGTTCGAGCCCGAAAGCTACGAATATACCATCGAAGACGTTTATGCATACATCGCAACGCTTCCCGAAGAGCAACAAAAGATGCTTATGCAACAAATTCAGATGATGCAGCTTACCGACGAGCAGATAGTTGCGGAATTCGAAAAGCAGCTTTCGAAGAACACCGAAACAACGAAGGCAACGCTTAAGAGCAACCTTATTTTGTTGGGTGCGGCAGAGCTTGATACCCCCAGTATTATTGGCATTTACGCGAAAGATTTTGATTCCAAAGACTTTATAGCTCAATTCATTGACGATTATAACGCCGCGGCAACGAACGCAGGTGAGGACGAAAAGATTATAAGATACACCGACTACGTTGGTATTATGATGAACTCGATTAGCACGATTATTGACGTTATTTCCTACGTTCTTATCGCATTCGTTTCGATTTCGTTGGTAGTTTCTTCGATAATGATTGGCATTATCACCTATATTTCGGTTTTGGAAAGAACCAAGGAAATTGGTATACTACGCGCAATCGGCGCTTCGAAGAAGGACATTTCCAGAGTATTCAACGCGGAAACGCTTATCGTTGGCTTTGTTTCGGGTATTTTCGGTATTGCGCTTACCATACTTTTAAACATTCCGATAAACCTTATTATTTATGCTTTGGTAAGCACCCCCAACGTTTCGCAGTTACCCGTTTGGGGCGCGATTGGGTTGGTAATTATTAGCATGGTTCTTACCTGGATTGCGGGTCTTATACCCTCAAAGGTTGCTTCGAAGAAGGACCCTGTGGTTGCGCTTAGAAGCGAATAATTTATTTAAAAAGGCGGCTACCCCGCCTTTTTTGTTTTGTTAAGCAGAAAGTGTTTTTGCATTTTAACCTATGGAGAAGCGACAAAAAAATTATTTTGTATTAATTTATTAATTGACAGTTGACTTTTTGTATGTTAGTATTATTGGGAGGTAAGTTGCGAAATTTCGACGTGAGTTCCGCGAATTCCGCAAAAAGCCTTGCCGCAGCAGTAATGCCGGCCGTTTCACCTGTCCCGTAAAGAAATCAATCGGGCAAGCGAAATCACTTAGGAGAAATCACTATGAAAAAATTTCTATTACTATTGCTGACCATGGTTCTTTTTGTCGGCATCACGATGATTGGAGCTTCCGCAGAGGAGGTTACTGCTACCGAAGCGGCTAAAGCACCTATCGGCCCCGAAGAGATTATTATGCTTATCGGCGGACTTGCTTTCTTCCTTTACGGTATGACAGTTATGTCTAACGGTCTTGAAAAAATGTCGGGCGGCAAGTTGGAGTCAACGCTTAAAAAGATGACCTCCAACCCCATTAAGAGTCTTGCGCTTGGTGCGGGTATTACCATTGCTATCCAATCTTCTTCGGCAATGACGGTTATGCTCGTCGGCTTGGTTAACTCCGGCGTTATGAACCTTGGACAAACCGTCGGTCTTATTATGGGCTCTAACATTGGTACCACCCTTACCGCTTGGCTAACCTCGTTGGTCGGTATTGAAGGCGGCAGCGGTTTTACCGTTTTGGACCTTTTAAAGCCCGCAAACTTTTCGTTGATATTTGCACTTTTGGGCGTTTTGTTCGTTATGGGCAAAAACAAGAAGCGCAAGGATATTGGTTATATCGTCGTTGGCTTTGCCGTTCTTATGTGCGGTATGGGCTTTATGGGCGATTCTATGGCAGGACTTAAGGAAAGCCCCGAATTCCGCGACCTTCTTACTTTATTTAACAACCCCTTGTTTGGCGTTCTTATCGGTGCGGTTGTTACCGGCGTTATTCAAAGCTCTGCCGCTTCGGTTGCTATTTTGCAATCGCTTTGCGTTTCGGCGGCTGTATTTGAAGTTTCGGGCGGGCTTACCTTCGGTATGGCTGTTCCGATTATTATGGGTCAGAACATCGGTACCTGTGTAACCGCGCTTATTTCCAGCTTTGGCGTTAACAGAAACGCTAAGCGTGTTTCGATTGTACATATTTCATTTAACGTTATCGGTACCATGCTTTGCTTGATAGTCTTCTATGCATTGCATTGGATATTCGACTTTTCTACTCTTCTTAACGCCCGTATCGATGCATTTGGCATTGCTATTTGCCACATGCTGTTCAACGTTATTACAACGGCGGCGTTGCTTCCCTTCTCCAAGATGCTCGTTAAGCTTGCATATACCGTTATTCGCGATAAAGAGGGCGAGGACGAGATTAAAATTCTTCTTGACGAGCGCCTTTTGGCTACACCCGCGGTTGCAGTTGCACATTGTAACACCCTTACCGTGCAAATGAGCGATATTGCAAAAACAGCAATGTTAAATTCGCTTGACGTACTTAATTCCTACAACAAGGAATTAGCCGACAAGGTTCAGGACGACGAGGGTATTGTTGACCGTTACGAAGACGAGCTTGGCACTTATTTGGTTAAGCTTTCGAGCGATGATCTTACCGAAAAGGACTCCCAGCACGTTTCGACAATGCTTCACTCCATAGGCAACTTCGAGCGTATTAGCGACCACGCGGTTGAGATTATGAAAACCGCAGAGGAGCTAAACGACAAAAAGCTTAACTTCTCGCCCGAGGCGCGCAAGGAAATTGCGGTTCTCGAGGGCGCACTTCGCGAAATTCTTGAAATTACGTTTACCGCATTTGAAACAGGCAACACCGACCTTGCGCGCAAGGTAGAGCCGCTTGAGCAGGTTATTGACGGCTTGGCTATTCAAATGCGCGCCAACCACATACTAAGACTTCAGGCAGGAACCTGCACTATTGAGCTTGGATTTATTCTTTCCGACCTTATTAACGGTATGGAAAGAGTTTCGGACCACTGTTCCAATATCGCAGTTGCTTTGATTGAGGTTTCGGAAGGTGTATTCGACACCCACAAATACCTTAACGATATCAAGAGCGGCAACGACGACAGATTCCGTGCCGAATACGAGCTTTACAAAGAAAAATACGCTATTGCATAAACCGAAACAAGTCCGCAAAACGCGGACTTGTTTTTTGTTTAATTTATTGACATTGTTCAATTAAAAACTTATAATAATAGGTATGAACCTGAAAGGTGGTAGTGAATTGAGCATTGTTAATGCTTTTAAGAAATATTTTACTTTTGACCGAGAAAGTCCTTGGTATTTTTATCGCAAGGTTATTTTATGGTCCTTTGTCGTTTCGGCTTGTATAACCGTTCCGTTTGTTTTGGTTGAGCTTTTTAAAACCGGTTCGGCGATATTTTTATATTACGGCGATTATAACGCGCAACAGATTTGCTTTTACGAGCATTGCGTTGATATGGTTCGCTCGGGCAACTTTGGTTGGGACTGGGTAACCGATTTGGGCTCTAACTTTGTTGGAAGCTATTCCTATTATATGCTCGGCAGCCCGTTCTTTTGGTTGATGTGTGCCTTCCCTTCCTCTTGGACGCCTTATCTTATGGCACCGATGTATATGGTAAAATATATCGTTGCGGCAGTTTTGGCATACGCTTATTTACAACGCTTTGTTAAAAACAAAAACTACGCGGTTATCGGCGGTTTACTTTATTCCTTTTCGGGATTTCAGATTTACAACACCTTCTTTAACCAATTCCACGACGTTGTGGCTTTCTTCCCTCTTCTGCTTATCGGTATGGAAGAATTTATTAACAACGACCGCAAGGGTTTATTTGCGGTTGCGGTTATGCTTAACGCGCTTATAAACTACTTTATGTTTGCGGGACAGGTTGTATTTTGCGTTATTTACTTCTTTGCGCGACTTTCCTGCAAATCCTTTAGAGTTTCTATCGGCAAGTTTTTCGGCCTTGCATTCGAGGCGGTTATCGGCTTTATGATGGCTTGGTTCCTGTTTATCCCCGCCGCAAGCGCGCTTATGGGCAATTCAAGAATAGACAGCTCTTATATCGATACGATCAAAAAGGCGATAGATTATTTCGGCGAGGGTAACACCGAGCTTGCACTTAAGCAGATAAAGCGTCTTTTTGTTTGGGAAAACGGAGGCGAGCTTTATTGGCAGCGCTACGGACAGATTTTCGAATCCTATCTCTTCCCGCCCGACATCCCATCCCGCGTTAATTTCTTCTATGGTCACGAAACGAGATGGGCTTCGATTTCGATGTATCTCCCGATGTTCTCGTTATCGGGCGTGTTCGCGCTATTTACAATTAAAAAGCGCAACTGGCTTAAGTTTTTAATTATTTTCCTTATTATTTGCTCCTTCGTGCCCTTCCTTAACAGCATATTCTTCTTATTTAATTCGTCCTATTACGCCCGTTGGCTTTATATGATGATATTAATGCTTTCCTTGGCAACGATAGTTGCGCTTGAGGATGCGGCTTCCAAATGGAAGGTGCCTACGGCACTTATGACCTTTTTATGCACCGTGGTTGCGGTTCCGATTGGTCTTATTTGGCACGAAACCGACAAGGACGAGATAAGGTTGGGCGCTCCCCCATTTAGAGGCAGATTTTGGCTTTACGTTGCGGTAGCGTTTTTGGGAATTGCCTTTACCGCTTATATAATCCGCAAATACCGCGGAACTAAGCTGTTTGAGCGCGCGCTTTTGGTTGGCGTTTCGGCGATGACGATTATTTACGGTTGTATTCACATTACAAACGGCAAGCAGCACGCCGAAAAAAGCAGCTTTATGGTCGATCAGGTTATTGAGGGTACGATTTATCTACCTGACCCGCAGGACGAGTTTTACAGAATTGACCAATATCGTTCATCGAGCATTTCGACCATTGACAACCTTGGTATTTATTGGAATTATCCGACCATAGAATGCTTCCATACGGTTGTACCGCCCTCTATTATGGACTTTTATCCTATTTTGGGCGTTACGCGCAACGTTGGCTCGAGAGCGGAAAGCACTCTTTACGGGCTTAGAGCGTTTACCTCGGTTAAATATTCGGTTATTCAAACGAGCAAGAACAAAAAGAAGGTAAGCTCTAATTCCACCTCGGATGACGGCTCGACAACCACAACGACGACTTATACCAAAGCCCACAACACCTACGGGTTTGAATTTTACGATACCCAAAACGGTTATGATATTTACGAAAACACCAACTATATTCCGATGGGATTTGCCTATACAGAGTTTATGACCGAAAGCGATTTCGAGCGTGAATATAAGAAGGCGGACAGACACATCGTACTTTGTAAATATCTTATCGTACCCGACGGAACGGAGGATTATTATTCGCAATTTATGACCCACGTTACCGACGGTGCGGCGGCGAAGAAATCGCTATTTGACCAATCGGTTATTGACAGACGCGAGATGTGTTGCGAAGAATTTAATTATTCCAGCGACGGCTTTGAGGCAAAAATCACACTCGACAGCCCAAACGTTGTTTATTTTAGCGTTCCTTACGAGGAAAACGGTTGGAGCGCGACGGTAAACGGCAAGGATACAGAGGTTTTAAAGGTAACCTACGGCTTTGTTGCGGTTGAATGTGAAGCGGGCGAAAATATTATTTCCTTCGATTACAGCACCCCCGGCTTTGCGGTTCCTTGCAAGCTTACGGTTGGCGAAACCGAATTTGAGATGCCCGCGGGCATTTATTGGTCGCTTGGTGCTTTGCTCGTTTTCGTTCTATATATGCTTTATTTTATCGTTATTAAAAAGCACAAAACGAAGTACAAGTTCTTTAGCTTTGATTACTATGACAACTGCGGTTATGATATTAAAGAAAAGCCGATTGCCGTTTTAACCGAAGATAACGTTAGCGATTCGACTCTAATCGACGAGGAAGATACGCTAAATGACGAAGAAGACGTTACGGAAGAGGATGCTTCCGATAACAACGCAGAATAATACAAAAAAGGATGTAACTCTTGGCTACATCCTTTTTTATTTTATAATTTAACCCTTAACGAAAAACTCTTGAACGTCATTTTGGTTCATATTGTTCTTAAAGAAATCCTCGGTACAACGATAAGCAAGACCGCCGCAGTCGAACTTTTTACCGAAATGGCAGGAAGCGTAGAAGCCCGCTTTACCAAGGCAGTCCAAACCGTAGGGTGTTGCAAAATTATATTTACGCTTAATTTCCTTAAAATCGCCCGAAACACAGAAAAGCGTTTCCTTTGCTTGATAGGGCTCGGACGAGCCGTAGGTGGTAAACCAGAATTCGCGGTTTTCTGCATCGTAATCGAGATTTTGGATACCGAAAACGGTGTTACCCGTAGGGATATGATATTCGGTTTCGTACTTACCGTCCAAGCTATGCTGAAGGATAATTTGGTTGGAATATTTTTCGCCGTTATAGAGCGCGCAAGCAACGAACATTTTATCCTCGCCGGTTACGGGGTCGGGAGCGATAGTAACGCCATCGACCGCTTGGAAGCCGCGGGTATCCTCGGGTGTGCAGGCGATACGCTTATATTCATCGCATTTATCGAGATTATAAACATCAATCAGACGAAGGTCTTCGGCATCGAAAACATAGATTTTAAAGCTTGTCCAATCGTTCCAATCGTGTCCGGGCAAGGCGTTACCGAGATAAGAAGCGTATATCCTTCCGTTATAATAATCGCAATCGCCCAAATGGCCGCCGTGTACCTCGACCTGTGCTCTCATAACACCCTCGATTGTTGTTTTTACAAGACCGGTTGTGAAGGACCAATACATATGTCCGTTACCGCTTGTAAAGCCCTGCATATGTGCATATTGATGCACTACCTCCAACGTTTTCATAGGTTACCTCTTTGTTTTGGAATTATTATAGGCGGTTTTACGCCATTTACGCCCTTATTCTATCACAAATATTTTAGCTATTCAACACATATTATAAAATAAATAGTTTTCGGCACGGCTATTGCCGCACCGAAAGCCATTGTTATTTTATTTGCAGTTCTTTTCGCATCCCGCGCGGTTGGTTTGCGCGGTACGGTCGATTCTTTCGTCCGCATAGGGATAGAACTCGTTGATCGGGAACTGCATTTTACCGAATACCGAGCAGGGATCATCGCTACCGCAGGGCTTGCTATCCTTTTCGGGAAGGCAGAAGCTTGTTGCGGGGAGCATTAGCTGGACGCGACGCTCCATACGGATAACCGAGAACACACCGATAGTTACGAAAACGTTATTAACGCCGACACCATCGACAAAATCGCCATCGAAGCGCGAGCGGATAGGCTCGGGAATTGCATCGATACACATACAGCAATTACCGAATTTACGGCAACGCTCGACCAATTTACTATCCAAGCAGATAGGCGAAGCTACCTCTACCACAACGGTAGGCAGAGTGGGCTCGGTATCGCAACGGAGCTCGTGCTCATCGAAGCAGAAGCTATTGTTTTCGGGGTCGGACGTGAACACCGAAACGTTCTTTTCGCTACCGTACAGAATTATTTTTTTATCGAAGGCACTAAGCCCCTTTACCTCCTGAACCCTGCCGCCACATACGCACGCCTCAAGCGTTACGCAGAAATAATAGCGGATAGTTACTTGATAGAAGCCCTTATTAAAGGGCACGGGTTCGATATTAATGTTTGTGTTGATTACTTCGACGCTTTTACATCTTACGGCGCTTGCCTTATCGATTATTTCTTGCGCGTTATCGCAAAGATGCACGCGAACGTCCTCGAGGCAATCTTTATCACGGGCGGAATCGAAAACCTTATCTACGCTTACGCAGCAAAGCTGGTCGGACTTATTGCCGCATAGCCCGCAGAGCGAGCCGTTTCTTTCAACCATTGAAAATCCTCCTTTATAGTTTAGACAATACCGTTTTTTGTACGATATTATCAATATCAGTCTATGCAGTACTACTTAAATGGTTAATTTTTGTGTAAATGCACCATTTACAAACACAAAATATAGTGTTATATTAAGTTAGATTTGCTTGAATATTTCTCGTAAGAGGTGATTATAATAGAACGCAAAAAGTCAAGGGTTTTGATAATCCTTTCGCTAATGCTTGTGGTTATGATTGTCTTTACCGTTATGGCTGTGCAGGTGCTTTTATGGCAAAGCGCAGATATTTCGGTTAGCATCGTTAGCGAAACCGACGAAGGCAACAAAGACGTTACTATTTCGATTTTAAATACAGCCGGCTCTACTCTTTTGTTTTATGAAAACAATGACATTACCGGCAAAATAGAATACCTTAGCGAATACGGTTGGGTTGAATATTGCGACGTTTATTACACCGCATCCAACACCGAAGCGATTTCTTCGCAATACGGCGGTATTTTTGCCGAGCTTGAGCCCGGCGAGGATTGGGACCTTACGGTTCCCAAGGACAAGATTGCCGATATGAAGG
>JAZRTL010000315.1:0-1773 GCA_045652025.1 Eubacteriales bacterium | reverse complement strand
TCAAATTGGGTATTTAGCATTTCGATATCTACAACGCCGTTGCTATTAAAGGCGGTGGATTCTATTGTTAGCGTATCGTTATAGCCGATATTCTTAAGGTGGTTGAAAAAGGCATTAAAATCGACGTTTCCTTTTCCGATAGGAAGCGTTTTTAGGTTAGCCCAATCCATATATCCACCCGCGTAATCGTTAACGTGGTAATGGTTTATACGGCTTGCGATATAAGCGTTTTTGGGGTTATAAAGCGCATTAATTTGGTTATGGAATTGCGCCATTTTAGTATCGAAGATAAATTCGACCTCAGGATAGATAGATATAAGCTCGTTCCAACGGGACATTGGGTCTTTATTATTACAAACGATATTTTCTATTAAAAGCTTTAGCGAATATCGGTTAGCGATTTTAATTAGCTCGCTATACGCGGATATATTATTTTCGAAGCAGGAATCCGAAGCCAAGCCACCCCAAAGGTGAAGCACAAGCTTTTTAGCACCCAAGGATTTTGCGATATTACAATCGATTTCGAACCGCTGTATTGCAAGGTTACAGTTATCTTTTCCGCCTTGGCTTATAAGCTCGCCTATTCCCTTTTGGCAATGCACAACGGGGATATTTAAATTTATATCCTTTAAGAACGCCAAAAGCTCGTTTACCTTATCGTACCAAGTGCTATACATCATAAATTCATAGCCATCGCATTTTAAAGACGGAGCAAGCTCGCGAAGAATATTATAATCTCTGCCGTTGGGGCGACCGATTAGCGCGCCGGTTGAGCAAAGTATTTGTGCCATTAAAAACACCACCTAAAACCTTAATACAGACATTATACACCCTTTAATTTAATTTACAAGTAGAATAACACATTTAATATTCTTTTAATAAACTTAAATTAGGGACACCTTCCCTTAAAGGAGATGATTTCATGGCTACTATTATAACAAACCAAGCGACGCTTGATTACCGTTACGGCACGGTTAGAAGCTCGGTTATTTCCAACGTTACAACCGCTTTTGTTGGGAGCTCGCTTAGCGTTAACAAAACCTCGCTTAGCCAAACCTACCGCGAGGGTCAAAGCATAACCTATATTATTAACGTTAGTAACAACGGCTCCACGGTTAACGATTTTACGATTTTTGACAACCTCGGAAGCTTTTATATTGGAAGCGAGGTTGTTACACCGCTTAGCTTTGTTAACGCGGATTTATTTATAGACGGTGTTTTGGTTGGAGAGATTACACCCGTAATTTCGGAAGACGGGATTGCCTTTACCGTTAGCGAGCTTGGCGGCGGGAGCAACGCGCAAATTATTTACGAAGCGAAGGTAAATTGCTTTGCGAATTTAGAATGCGGCAGCTCTATTACGAACGTTGTCAGCTTGGATTGTAATTGCCCTTGCGACACACCCATTAGCGCAAGCCACACGATTTTTGCCGATTGTTATGCAGATTTAAGAATTGTAAAATCTGTTTGCCCAAACCCGATAATTTGCGGAAATGAGATTAACTACGTTTTTGATATTTTTAATTACGGAAACGAAGCGGCAGACGACGTTGTTTTGAACGATACCTTTACCCCGCCACTTAGCGATATTACGGTTACGCTTAACGGCAGTATTGTTCCGAGCGACGATTATTTTTATGAAAACGGGATTTTTAAGCTACCCGCCGAAAGCTCGGGTACCTCGCTTAGCGTACCCGCGGCAAGCTTTATTAGAGGTGACGACGGTTGTTTGGTTATTAACCCCGCGAAAATACAAATTACCGTTAGCGGCCG
>JAZRTL010000314.1:0-7670 GCA_045652025.1 Eubacteriales bacterium | reverse complement strand
ACGGTGGGTGGGGAATACAACCAAGCCCTTGTCGTCCATGTCCACCAAGGTCATCATAACATGGTCAACATCGCTTCCCGCAGGAAGAATACCGTTTTCGTGGCAATGCTTTTTGAAGTTGAGGGCGGTTTCGTATCTGTGGTGACCGTCAGCGATAAACAATTGCTTTGCGGCAAGAGCGTTTACAATGGCGTTGATGCCGTCTTCGCATTCGATTTTCCACAAAATGTGGGTAACCTCTTCCTCGTCGGTGAATCTGTGTAAGGGAGCTTGGGCGGTTTTGTATTTAATAACCTCGGCAATCGCACCGCTTTCATCGTTATAAAGCGAATAGATAGAGGAGAAGTTACAGCCGGTTGCGCTCATAAGGTCAAATCTGTCCTTCTTTGCCTTGGTAAGCGTTTCCTCGTGGGGAAGCACGATTTTTTCGGAAAATTCGCAAAGCTTTACCTTGCAAACGATACCCGTAAGGCAATAATCAACGCCTTCTACGTTAAATTCCTCGCGGTAAACAAAAATGCCCTCTGCCTCGTCGCGCGCAAGAATGCCCTTGTTTATCCAATCGTTAAGGATTTCGCCTGCTTGCTGATATTTGTTTTCTCCCTCGGGAAGCTCCAAGCGAACCAAATTAAATTCGTTCGCCGCAATAAGCGCGCTTCTTTCCTCGGGGGAGATAATATCGTAAGGGGGGCAAACACAGCTTTCGATGCTACCCGCCTTTTCGGTAAATCTTAATGCTTTAATCGGCTTAATAACTGCCATTTTTATAATCCTCCAATAAGGTTATTTATATCTTTTTTAATTTTGCAAAATTGCCCATAATCCGCTTTACGCTTCCGCTATCGAACTCTATCTCGTAAAGCACGTCGCCGCCCATTGGGGTGGCGCTTAAAATCTGCCCCTTGCCGAAAATAGCGTGGGAAACGGTGTCGCCCGCGGAAAAGCAATCGGTCGCCTTAACCTGCGCCCTTTGCGATTCGCGCACGCGTGAAAGGTAATCGTTGTGGTTTTCTCTAACTTGAGAGGGACTTGCTACATAGCTGCTTTGGCTTCTTCCGCCGCCAAGGTTTTGCTTATCGTAAGAATCGGTTGGCATTTCCGAAACGAACCGAGAGGGTTGTCTAACCTCGGTGCGCCCGTAAACCATACGGTTTGCGGTACAAACAAGGAAAAGCTCCTTTTTTGCACGGGTAACGGCAACGTAAGCAAGCCGTCTTTCCTCCTCGAGCCCAAAAGTGCCCTCGTTAAAGGATTGCGAGCTTGGGAACATACCCTCCTCGAACCCCGCAATGAAAACGGTTGGGAACTCAAGCCCCTTTGCAGAATGCACCGTCATAAGAACAACCGCGTCCGCGTTTTCCTCGTAGCTGTCGAGGTCGCTAACCAAGGCGATTTCGTTAAGGAATTCGGCAAGAGTTGCTTCCTTTGCGGTTTCCTCGAACGTCTTTGCCGCCGAAACAAGCTCTAAAATATTTTCTTCTCTTTCCTTGCCGTTTTCATCGTCGGCTAACATATTTTTATAACCCGTTTTCTCGAACACGCGAAGTATAAGCGAGGAGATAGGGTTGGAAATCGAATAATCGCGGAGCTCGTTAATCAGCGCGGCGAATTGCTCTAACCTTTGCGCCGAGCGGTTGAGCTCGCCGAAATTCCTTGCGCTCGATATAACGTTTAGCATACTGACGTTGCATTCATCGGCGATTTTTGCAATCTTATCGACGGTCGCATCGCCAATACTGCGCTTCGGTAGGTTAATAATTCTACGCAAGCGAACCGAATCGCTTCCGTTGTTAATAACCGAAAGATAAGCGAGCATATCCTTAATTTCGCGTCTTTCGTAAAATCGCAAGCCGCCGAAAATTTTATAAGGGATTTTATGCTTAACGAACGCCGTTTCAAGCGAGCCCGAAATAGCGTTAACGCGGTAGAGAATTGCAAAGTCGGAATATCTTGCACCCGAGCGAACCTTTTGGGCAATCGTGTTGCAAATAAAATCCGATTCCTCTACCTGTGTGTAAACGAACTTAAGGTGAACCTTTTCGCCCTTGCCCGCTTCGGTCCAAAGCTCCTTGCCCTTGCGGGATTGGTTGTTGCGAATAATGCCGTTTGCGGCGCTTAATATATTTTCGGTAGAGCGGTAATTTTGCTCAAGCCGTATCGTTTTAACGTTGCTGTATTCGGTGTCGAAGCCGAGAATGTTATCGACGGTCGCACCGCGGAAGGAATAAATCGATTGGTCGTCATCGCCGACGACACAAACGTTTTGCTTATATCCCGCAAGAAGATTAACCAATCTGCTTTGGGAGGGGTTCGTGTCCTGATACTCATCGACCAAAATATATTCGAATTGAGTTTGGTAACGCTCCAAAACGTCGGGATATGCCTCGAACAAGCGGTTCGTAAGCATTATAATATCGTCGAAATCGAGCGCGTTTGCCGCTTGAAGTCGAACCTGATATTCGGCATAAACCTCCGCAATTCTGGTTAAAAGACGGTCCTTTCCGACCGAAAGCGCAAATTCATCGGGCGTTTGGTGGTTTTCCTTTGCTCTCGAGATTTGCGACATCGCAAGCCGTATGGGGAGCGAATTTTCGGGAATATTCAAATCCTTAATAACCGACGTAAGCAATTTTTTGCAATCGTCGGTATCGTAAATGGTAAAATCGTTGTTGTAGCCGAGCTTGTCGATATAACGGCGAAGAATGCGAACGCAAATCGAATGGAAGGTGCCCGCCCAAATATCATCGGCGCATTCCCCAAGTGCGCCCGAAAGACGCTCCTTAAACTCGCGCGCCGCCTTGTTGGTAAAGGTAATACAAAGCACGCGGTAGGGGAAAGCAGGTCTAACTGCACAGCTTTTAAGTATATCACGAATTTGGTCGCGGTTGCCGCTTTCAAGCGCGGAATGCATTTGGGGTATAAGTAAATCCGCGTTTTCGGGAATTGTATCGTCAGTAGCGGCAGAGCCAAAAAGAATTATGTTGGCGATACGGTTAACGATAACCGTTGTTTTGCCGCTTCCCGCGCCCGCAAGTACAAGCAACGGACCCTCGGTGGAATAGACCGCTTCGCGCTGTTTTTCGTTCAAAAAGCCAAAGTATTTGTTAAGAAGACGGTGTTTTAAACCGTTATAGCTCTCCGCGCAGGTCAACTTTTCCACCTCCAATGCATTAATAGATACATTATAATACAATATAATATATAAATCAAGTATTTTTTGCCCCCAAAGCTCTAAAAAGGGGATATAACAAAATTGTTAAAATGGGATTTTGGCTCTTGCAATTTTTTTGGTTATCGTTTATAATGTAATCACAGTAAAAAGGGGAAATAACCCCGAATTTTTATAAGGAGAAAAAACATGAAGAAGATTTTTGCTATTCTTCTTGCAGCAACCCTTCTTGCCGCAACGTTCGCAATTCCCGCGCTTGCAGCAGACGACATCAACTACGAGGTTGACGTTAAGTACGTTGAGGTTGCTCCCAAGATCGACGGCGTTGTTAACGCCGGTGAATATGGCAGCGCATTGCCCGTTCACTCCTATTCTGCAAACCCCGAACAGTTCAGTCAACAGGATGACCATGATGACTACGATAACTGGGATGTAGAATTTTATACCTGCTGGGACGAAGACAATCTCTATATGGCATGGGTTGTTAAGTCCGAAATTCACCATTCTCTCGTTAAGGGTACCTACGATGGTAACGGTAACCTTATCAGCGAGGAATGGCCCGAGGATGGCTCTATGCTCGGCCATATGTGGTGGAACTCCTGCGTGCAGTTCGTTGTTACCCCCGGTGCTCCCGGTGGCGACGTTGACTACACCAGCAACTACCTCGAAGTAGGCCTTTGCTTGCTCGACGATGGCGACATCGGCCGTGTTGCTTGGAACTACCCCGTTGGCGTAGATAAGGACGATATCTCCCTTAACGACTGGGACGCAGCTATCATCCGCGATGACAACGCTAACACCACCACCTATGAAGTTGCAATTCCTAAGGAAATGTCCGGTATCGGCACCTATGGTACCGATGCACAGTTCGGCCTTAACTATGCTGCTGCAGCACAGGAAAACTATCTTTCCGGCGTGCGCGGTATGCTTGAATGGCAGGACGGTATCGTTGGTAACAACGGCGTTAAGAACCCCAACCTTGCAGGCGTTATGACTCTTGCAGGCGGCGACGTTGAACAAGACGTTATTATCGACGTTAAGCCCGGCGAAGTTCCCGAAGAAGCTACCGACGCTATCCAAATCGCTATCGATAAGGTTAACGCTACTATCGCAGGCGAAGACAGCGTTTTCGTTACCAACCCCAAGGAAGCTACTTGGAACGGCCTTTATGCATACAATATGCTCCTTAAGCCCGTTGAAGGCGAAGAAGCAACCTACGAGCTTGTAGAGGGCTTCTACGGCGAAGGCGGCGACGTTGTATTTAACAACGAAATCGAAGACGGTTATGCTGTTCTCGCTGTTCATAGCGACGGCACCGGCACCGGCTTTGACCGTTGGCAGACCGCTGGCACCATTACCGTTGGCAGCAAGCTTAAGATTTTTGGTGTTAATCTTGAAGAAGGTAAGGTAATCTATACCAACTCTATGGCATACGTTACCGAGCTCGCTGAAGCAGGCACCGAAGAGCCCGAAACCTCCGACGTTGTTTCCGAGGAAGTATCCGAGGAAGTATCCGAGGAAGTTTCCGAAGAAGTTTCCAAGGTAGTTTCCGAAGAAGCTTCCAAGGAAGAATCCAAGGCAACCTCTACCACCTTCGGCGACGATGAGTCCAAGGAAGACGGTATCGACGCTTGGGTTTGGATCGTTATCGGCGTTGCAGTTGTTGCAGTTGCAGCAGTTGTAGTTGTTATCGTTTCCAAGAAGAAAAAGGCGTAATTGCTAAATTAAGCTAATTAAAAGGTGTGCGGAAAATCCGCACACCTTTTGTTATGGGGTCCCCAAGAATCCGCAAGGATTCTAGGGGGTAATATATCTCTCGCTTTGCGGCAATGGCTTTGTGTAAAAGGCAATAAAAAAGGATGTGTAAAAGCCACATCCTTTTAATTTTTTATTGCTGGCTAAGAAGCTGTTGAACCTCTTCCATGGTGGGAACCGAATTTATCGCGCCGCGCTTGGAAACCGCAAGTGCGCCCGCCGCGTTCGCGAACCTTGCGCTCGCCAAAATATCGTCGGTACGTAAATATTCCGCCGTTAGCGCCGCGGTAAAAACGTCGCCCGCCGCGGTGGTATCAACAACGGGAACCTCGCAAGGCGAGATAAGGTCGCAATACTTGCCGTCATAAACGTAACAGCCCCTTGCGCCGAGCTTAAGCACGACGTATTTAATATCTACCTTGTTGCAAAGCGCAATAGACGCGCGTAAACAATTTTCCAAGCTGCTGGGGCGAATACCCGTCAGCGCCTCTGTTTCGTTCTCGTTGGGGGATAAAATCTCAACCCTTTCGAGCTTGCTAAGCGGAAATCCCGGCTTTGCCGCGCCCGCGTCCAATATAAACTTCGCGCCCTCGTAGTTGGCGCTTCTTGCGGCGGCAATAACCGCCTCGTCTTGTATCTCGAGCTGGGAAATAACCGCATCGGGACAAGAGGAGCTAACCGCTTGCTCAACGTCAGAATCGTTAATTCTCTTGTTCGCACCGCTAAAAACAACAATTCTGTTGGTTCCGTTGCCCTCGACCATAACGGCGGCAAGTCCCGTTTGCTCAAGTCGGTCAACCTTTATAAAGCGGGTGTCTATCTTGCGGTCAGCAAAAAGCGCAACCAATCTGTCGCCGTATGCATCGTCGCCAACGCGCGAGCAAAGCGAAACGTCCATCCCAAGCGCCGCCGCCGCAACCGCGGTGTTTGCGCCCTTACCGCCGGGGGTGAAGGTATAGGTCCCGTCCGAAATCATCGTTTCGCCCGGTGCGGGTATATAGGGTGTGTTAAGCACGAAATCAATAACCGAGCCGCCAACAACCAATATTCTTTTTGCCATAAGAACACTTCCTTAAAAACATTTATCAACCTATATTCTACACTATTCAACCGCCGTTGTCAACTTTTAGCATCCTTTTTACAGTATTTTCTTTTCGTTGCAAGCCCGCCGCGGATATGCCTTTCGGCGCGGTTGGTCGCAAGAACCTCGGCAACGCGGGCGTAAAGCTCGGTATCGATAAGCTTAAGCCGCTCGGTAAGGTCCTTGTGTACCGTGCTTTTGCTAATGCCGAAAACCTTCGCAACCTCCCTTACCGTCGCGCCCGTCGCCGCAACGTATTTCGCAATTTCCGCTACCCGCTGTTCAATGTTCTTTTCGGTCATAAAATCAACTCGCTTTTTCGGTTTGTTGATTTATATGAATAAAAACCGCCAAAAAGACTTTTTTGCCCGCGGTTGTGTAAAAATTCGGGTAAAAAACAAAGTGTTTCCCGATTTGCCGCGGTTTTGCGGAATTAGGTATAGTCGACTCGATCGCTTAACCCGACTCGCTTCGCTAAACCCGCCCCGCCGACCCGTTTCCCAAAACCAAGGTTAAAAACCTTGCAAATTTGCAAAAAATGAAATATAATCGAGGTATATAGCTTTTATGGTCGAATTTCAAAAAGAGGTGCGTTATGCCACAAATAAACATAGCGAATAAAAACGTATTTATTAGCTGGACAAGTGCAGACGAAGCAATTAAAAACAAAATATTTGATTTTCTTACCGAAAGGGGTATAAGCTGTTTAATTTCCTCGGGCGAGGGAAACAAGGGCGAATGTGCCGGCAACTTTGCGGAATGGAGCGAATCTGCGCCCGAGCACGCGACCGTATTTTTGCTTATTTACACCCACAACAGCAAGGACAAGGAATGGGTCGGCGTTGAGATAGAGTCCTTTAAAAAGCTATATGGCGAGGATTACAGAAACCATCTGGTCCCCGTAGTTTTCACCGAACAATTCCCCGATACGACTTTTCCCGATTTCGATAAAACGAGCGCGGTGCTTGTTGAAGGCGGGAATATCGAGGATAAATTAGGCGAGATTTTCAAAAAGGCCGAAAACCTTTTAATAAACCAAGCGTTTGAGCTTTACAACAAAAACACAAGGCAAGAGGGAATTTCGCTTCTTTCGATGATTCGTCGAATTAATATTGCAAACAACCCAAATGCCGAGGTTTATATTAACCGAAGCGTTATCGACGAAGAAGAACGGGAATTTCCAAGCCCTGACTTTTTCTCGGAAATGGGCAACGTTTTTTATCTCCATGGCCCCGCGGGTAGCGGAAAATCGAGCTACGTTAACCAAATCCGCGCAAATCTTGGCGAAGAAACGCTTTTGATAAAGCTTAATTGCCAATCGGTTGCGCGTGCAGAGAGCGAGCCGGATAATAACGGCGTTTTGTTTAGCGAATTATTTAAAGCGTTTAAGCGAAGAATTAGCGTTGGCGTTGAATACAGCGCGGAAAATTTTAAAAGCTTGCTAAGGGCTAAATCGCTTTTGGTTGTGCTTGACGGTATAGACGAGGTTGCCACCGAAACGGGAAAAAAGCTTGCCGCAAGCAACGCCGCCGAATATTTTAGAGGCAACAGAGAAAGAACAACCTTGCTTTTCACGGGGCGTAACGAGGGCGACCGCGGTAAGATAGAAAGCGCAAGAATTTTAACGCTTAAGCCGTTTGACGATGAAAACGCCAAGCGACTTTC
>JAZRTL010000313.1:0-1082 GCA_045652025.1 Eubacteriales bacterium | reverse complement strand
CATGGCTACGATCCGACTTGGCTGAACCGGCTCGTGAGTATTACGAAGACGAATCTTCTCGAGCGCTTCGGTATCCATAAGGTACGCGGTTTCTGCCCAATACCAGTAGGGACGGTTATCGTTACCGCCACCCATATCGTGGGTTTCGAAGTTTTCGAGAATATAGGGGTGGTAAAGAACGTAACCGGTCTCGGCTGATCTACCCTGCGAACCTGCTTGAACCATATATTCAAAGCTGTCGCCGTCTTCACAACCGATATCGGAAAGCGCAAATCTAAATTCGATAACAGTTTTCGTACCGTCTTCGGTTGCGCTCATAGTACCGTGCTCTACGCCATAGGTATATTTAGAAATTTCGGGCTTTGCATACCAGTCTTTATCGGTATATGCGGTTTCGCCCTTTGCGGTAACGGTGTTTTCCTCGGTAGCTTTATTATATCCGAAGAAATCGCTATCGTCATAAGCTTTGTCGTAGTTGGTAGCAACCGATTTGCCGTTTTTATCGAGCTTGGCATTACCGCCGTTCGGGCTATAGAAGCCGTACTTATGGAACGCGGAACGCAAGGTATAGCCGTTATAGTAAATCTTACCTTGTGCCGCATTCGCGCTGTTGAATTCAACACGAACGCCGTTATCTGCACCGGTATGCTTAACGTCGCTCGGCTCCCAGCTTACGTAGTTATCGGGAGCATAGCTGTATCTGTCGATAGTAAGCGAGCTCTCGGTCCTTTCGCCGGTTGTGGAAACGCAAGAACCTGCAATGTCGAACAAGTGAGTAAAGGAGATAGCGTCCTTTGCGGTGAACACTTTATTATCATAGAAGATATCGTCTTCCACCCTCAACTGCTCGTCGTTGGTCTTAATCCACAAACGGAAGCGGGGATAACTGTACCAAGTTTCGCCATTGGGAGTATATTTAACGGGATCGGGGTCGATATCGATAACCGCCGCAACGTAAACGTAGCCGGCATCATAACGCAACTGGTATTTGTAGTTACCGGGGGTTGCGGTATCTTCGTACTTGTGGGCCTGAAGGTTACCGTTGGAGTCCTCGCGAACCTCAACCCACATATCGTCCGACC
>JAZRTL010000312.1:0-7620 GCA_045652025.1 Eubacteriales bacterium | reverse complement strand
AATCCCGAATATAACGATAAAAGTCTTGGCTTTTTGCGCCAGCAATTAGGGTTAACCGTTTCTATAAACCCCGAATGGATGGCAGCAAACGAGCTTTATAATATCCTAAAATTACCCGCCGCGGCAAGTATCGAGCAATTCTCCCGCGGTAATATAGAAATGGTTGTGCTTTCGCTAAAGCAGGAAAGCCCGCTCGATGGCTTAAGTCTAACCGAATTACGTAAGAAATATAAAGCAAAATTCCTTATTTGCGCGGTACAGCGCGGTAATAAGGTCTATATCCCCGATGGTAACTTTACCTTAAAAAGCGGTGATAAAATTGGCTTAACCGCGCCCCCTAACGAGCTTCAAAAGCTTCTTAAAATGCTTGGCTTGGTTCAAAAATCCGCAAGAAACGTTATGATTTTGGGTGCAAGCCGAATTGCCTATTACCTTGCAAAGCGCCTTTTGGCAAGCGGTAACAGCGTTAAGATTATCGATAAGGACCGCGAGCGTTGCCGCGAATTTGCGGAGCTTCTGCCCGATGCCGTTGTTATTTGCGGCGATGGCGCAGAGCAAGAGCTTTTGCTCGAGGAGGGTATCGAATCGATGGATGCCTTCGTTGCTCTAACGGGTATGGATGAGCTTAATATTCTAATTTCGATATTCGCCCAAACCAAAAACGTTAAAAAGGTTATCGCAAAGGTTAACCGTAACGAGCTTGCCGAAATGGCGGGAAATCTTGGCTTGGATACGATTGTATCCACCAAAAAAATCGTTTCGGGCGTGCTTGCGATGTATGCAAGAGCGCTACAAAATTCGCTTGGAAGTAATATCGAAACGCTTTATAAGCTTATGGACGATAGCATCGAAGCGCTTGAATTTAACGTTAGCACCGATTTCCGCGGTGCGAATATTCCGCTGAAAGAGCTTAAGCTAAAGCCGAATATACTTATTTGCGCTATAATCCGCGGCAGAAAGGCAAATATCCCAAGCGGTGATGACGTAATTACTGCGGGCGATAGAGTTGTAGTTATCGCTTCGGAAAAGCAGCTATACGACTTATCGGATATTCTTTTGGATACAAATAACTAAAAAAGAGTTTTTATATGAACCGTAAATTTGTTTTTTATCTGTTCGGCAGAATTTGCCAAACGCTCGGTATGCTTTTGCTTTTACCGATGATAGTTGCGGGCAAATATCAGGAAATAACTTCCTTTTGGGCGTTTTTGTTCACCTCTATAAGCGCTTTGGCGCTCGGCACGGTGGTTTCCTATTTTTGCCGAACCAAAAATAACGTAATATATGCAAAAGAGGGCTTTGCTATCGTTGCGCTTGCTTGGATAGGTATGTCGGCTCTCGGCGCGCTGCCCTTTGTAATAAGCGGCGAGATTCCCAACTATATCGATGCGCTTTTCGAAACGGTCAGCGGCTTTACAACAACGGGTGCTTCAATACTCTCGAACGTCGAGGCGATGAGCAAAAGTATGCTCTTTTGGCGTTCCTTTACCAACTGGGTTGGCGGTATGGGCGTTCTCGTGTTCGTTATGGCTATCGTTTCTAATATAAGCGACCGTTCTATCCATATAATGCGTGCCGAAATGCCGGGTCCTGTCGTTGGTAAAATAGTTCCGCGCGCAAAGGACACCGCGAAAATTTTGTATTTAATATATATCGTTTTAACGGTTGTCGAAATTATAATGCTTCGCGCAGGGGGCTTGCCTTGGTTCGAGAGCATTGTAAACTCCTTCTCTACCGCGGGTACGGGCGGCTTTGCCACCAAAATCGACGGAATGGTTTCTTACACCCCCTATTCCCAAAACGTTATTTCGGTATTTCTAATCCTTTTCGGTATAAACTTTAACCTCTATTACCTTATTTTAATCGGTAAGCTTAGAACGGTGTTCAAAAGCACAGAGCTTTGGGCTTATCTCGGTATAGCGGCGGCTTCGGTTGCGGCTATTGCGGCAAATATCTTTTCTATCTACCAAAGCGTTGCCGATAGCTTGCGCTATTCCTTCTTCCAGGTAGCTTCTATAATGACTACCGCGGGCTTTGCCAGCGCGAATTTCGACCTTTGGCCCGGTCTTTCAAAGGGTATATTGCTTTTGCTTATGTGTATCGGCGCTTGCGCCGGCTCTACCGCGGGCGGTATAAAGGTTTCCCGCGTGGTGATTTTCTATAAATTAATCGTTCGTGAATTCCGCCGAATGCTCCATCCTCGCTCCGTAAGCGCGGTTAAGTTCGAGGGCAAGGCGGTTGACGACCAGGTTCTTAACAGCGTTGCGACCTACTTTGCAATTTATGTGCTTTGCGGTGCGGTTGCATTTTTGGCAATAAGCTTCGAGCCGTTCGGCTTCGAAACGAATTTCTCTGCGGTTATCGCCACCTTTAACAATATCGGCCCCGGCTTTGGCAAGGTTGGCCCAATGGGCGGTTACGGCGATTATTCAATCTTTTCTAAATTGGTTTTCTCCTTCCTAATGTTGCTTGGCAGATTGGAAATTTTCCCGCTTATAATTGCATTGTCCTCTTCAACTTGGAAAAAATCACGTTAAGGAGTGTAAAATATGAAGCGTTTTGTTTCTTTAATTCTTTCGACTCTGTTGGTGCTTGGCGTGCTTCCGCTCGGAGCGGTTGCCGATAGCACCGAATACGAACAGATTTTCCTTACTTTAGAAGGCGAATATCCTTCCGAAAGCGAGCTTTTCGAGGGCTTTGTCGAACAAAGCTTTATCCCCGAAAGCGCCGTTTCGGTTTGGGGTACCTCGGCAAGAGAAAAGCTTTCCGAAGCGGCTAAGTATTATTACGATTGGCTAAAAAGCTGTATCCAAAAGGTTTCTGCGGGCACAACCACAAGCACGACCTTTACCGCAACAACCTCGACCTTTTCCTCTTGGACGGGTATAACAAATACATTCCAAAAGACCGATAGCGAGGCATTTTCCAAGTTTATGGCGCAGTTCGAATACTCAAGGGTTATGGATGCGCTTTTGAACGATTGCCCTTATGACCTTTATTGGTTCGATAAAACCACTTCGGTAAGGATGGGCGGTATGACGTCTACTGCGGGCACAACAAGGTCTGTCGTACAGTTAGACGTTGTTTTTCCCGTTTGCGAATCCTATCGTGCCGCAAATTATAATAGCGAAGCCCCCGCGGTTTCTGCGGTAAGTGCGACGGTTAAATCCGCCGCCGCCAACGCGAAATCGATAGTCGAGGAAAACGCGTCGCTTAGCGATTATAATAAGCTCGTTGCTTACCGCGATACGATTTGCGCTTGGGTGGATTATAATTACGATGCCTTGGAGGATGGCGTTCTCTATGGCAATCCTTGGCAATTAATCCACGTTTTCGATGGCGATAGCACAACGAAGGTTGTTTGCGAGGGCTATTCCAAGGCGTTTAAATATCTTTGCGATATGACCGAGTTCGATAGCGATTTAATTATGTGTGCTTCTGTTACGGGTCAAACCAACGGTGGCGGACATATGTGGAATATCGTTTCAATGCCCGATGGCAAAAATTATCTCGTTGACGTTACGAATAGCGATTCGGGCACAATCGGCCAAGATGGCAAGCTCTTTTTAAAGGGTATGAGCGGTTCTATCGCCGCGGGCTATACAAAACAGCTTTCGAGCAAAATCACCTACGTTTACGAAAGCGATATGTTAGAGCTTTGGGGTACCGACGAGGAAAGTATGCTTTATCTTTCTTCTACCGATTATACTCCGCCCCAGCTCCATCTCGGCGTTAATGCGTCTTCCTATACCTACGATGCTTCTTCCGTTACTATCGGCGCTTCGGACGCGGATATTACCTACTCGGTAAAGCAAGGCGAAAGTCTTTCGGGCGCTAATATAAGCTACGAATGGTATAAGGATAATAACGGCGCTATCGGTGCTTCTATCGCGGGCGCACCAACTGACGTTGGCAACTATTGGGTTAAGGTTATCGCCTCCGCTTACGGCGAAAGCTTTAGCGCAACCGCAAGCTTCTCTATAACCCCTGCACCCTTAACCATAGTTTCCGCAAACTGCGCTAACAAAACCTATGACGGTACAAAGAACGCAACCGTAGTTAACGTTAACTTGAACGGCAGAATTAGCGGCGATGACGTTAGGGTCGCTATCGAATCGGCAGAATTCGAAAGTGCAAACGCAGGAAAGAAAACGAAGGTAACAATAAAGGATATAATCCTTTTGGGCGCTGATAAGGATAATTACCAATTATCCGCTTCCGAATATACGCTCACTATTCCCGAAGCCACCGTCGAAAAAGCGGATGGTGCGGCAATCGATTCCACTATCGACGGTAATTATACCGTAAGCAAAAATAACCCTAACACCTTCACCTTTACCGTAAAAGCGGTCGAGGGTGCGGAATATAAAATGGACGAGGGCGATTGGCAGGATAGCAACGTGTTCGACCTAATCGCGCCCAATAGCGGACATTCCTTCTATATCCGCTATAAAGAAACCGAAAATTATAACCCCGGCGTGTCCCAACAGCTTTCGCTTGTTCTTAATAAGCTTAATAATGACCTTGTTCCCGTTATTAACGTTACCGTTACCGGCAATACGGGTAACAGAACCGTTACAATCGACGCGGTCGACGGCGCGGAATATAGCTTCGACGGCGTTAATTGGTCGGAAAATAACGTTCTTACGGGAGTTAGCCAACAAACCGTTAGATGCTATATTCGCTATAAGGAAACCGCAGTTTATCTTGTATCTGCGGCAGCAAGCAAAACGGTTGATACAACAAAAGTTTCCGCTCCCGCCCCGAGCGCGTTCGAGCTTAGCTTCGTTCCTAATTCCGACGGTAGCTATACCGCGGTAATTCCTAAAATAGAAAACGGTCTATATAGCTTCGATGGCGTTACTTGGTCGAGCAATAACACCCTTTCGGGCTGTGTTGCGGGCGGTGAATATATCGGATACGTTAAGGTTGCCGAAACGGAAGACCTTGGCGAAAGCCCAATTACAAGCGCAATCGGCGTCGCCCCCGCGCCCGTTGTTGAGCCCGATCCCGACCCCACTCCCGACCATACCCATAGCGAAGTTGGCGGATGGGCAAGCGATAAGGATAACCATTGGAACGAATGCTCTTGCGGCGAGGATTTGAATAAAGCACCCCACACCGCAGGCGATTGGGTTGTAGTAACCCCCGCAACCGAAGGCAGAGCGGGCGAAGAGGTTAAAAAGTGTACCGTTTGTGAGTATATCCTCGAAACCAAGGAAATTCCCGCGCTCGAGGAAGAAAAGCCTACTCCCGATCCCGAACCCACACCCGACCCCGAGCCCGATACCGATATCGACTTTATGCTCGGCGACGTAAATAAATCGGGCGAAATCGATAGTATGGACTACGTTTTAGTTAAGCGTGCATATTTTGGCACTTTTGAATTTAACGAAGACCAATTCGCCCGCGGCGACGTTAATAAGTCCGGCGATATCGATAGTATGGACTACGTTCTTGTAAAGAGAGCGTATTTCGGCACCTTCTCGTTTAACTAATTAAAACCGAACAAATAATAAAAGACCTCGATGAAACTCATCGAGGTCTTTTGGTTTTGTAATTATTATCGAGCCAAAACTCTAACAATGCCCTGAATAGCGGAAATATCCGAAACTACTGTGGGAGTGATGCTGTCGTTAGTGTCGAAAATCGAAACCGCGTTGTTGCCTTTCGCTTGGGAAAGAAGCGATTCGATGTTTATGTTGTCCTTCGCAAGAACGCCCGAAATCTGTGTGATGATGTTGGGAACGTTGTTGTGGAGAACAATAATACGGTTACTCTCGGAACGAGGCAACTGAATTTCAGGGTAGTTAACGCTGTTGCGAATGTTGCCGTTTTCGATATAATCGATAAGCTCTTCGGAAGCCATCACCGCGCAATTATCCTCGGATTCGGGGGTAGAAGCGCCAAGGTGAGGGATACAAACAACGTGAGGCACGCCAAGCAATTCTTCGCAGGGGAAGTCGGTAACGTAGGAAGCAACCTTACCGCTTTCAAGTGCTTCGATAAGGTCGGGAATGTTCGCAAGGTCGCCTCTGGAAAGGTTAATAATACGAACGCCGTCCTTCATCTTTGCAATATTTTCCTTGTTAATAATGCCCTTGGTGGAGGGAAGCGAAGGAATGTGGTAGGTGATATAATCGCTTTCGGCATAAATAGCGTCGTAATCGTCTGCCTTGCGAATAGCGCGGGAGAGTGCCCAAGCGTTTTTAATTGTAATATAAGGGTCGCAGCCAACAACCTTCATACCGATATTATGAGCGGTGTTTGCAACCATACCGCCAATCGCGCCCAAGCCGATAACGCCAAGAAGCTTACCCTTAATTTCGGGACCAACGAATTGACCCTTGCCTTTTTCAACGAGCTTTGCAACGTCGGGTTGACCCTTAAGCGAAAGCGCCCAATTAATACCGCCGACTATATCGCGCGAAGCAAGCAAAAGCGCCGCGATTGCAAGCTCCTTAACGCCGTTGGCGTTTGCTCCGGGGGTGTTAAATACAACAATACCTTGCTCGCTGCAACGGTCAATCGGAATGTTGTTAACGCCTGCGCCCGCACGTGCGATAGCAAGAAGCTCCTTTTCGAACTCAACCTCGTGCAAGGAAGCGCTGCGAACAAGAATACCTTGTGCGTTTTGAGCGTCCTCGGAAACGTTATATTTTTCGTTATCAAAAACATCTAAGCCGATTTGGCTTATTTTGTTATAAAGCTTAATGTTGGTCATTAGCCGTTCTCCTTTTCGTAGTTGCGCATAAATTCAACAAGCGCTTCAACGCCTTCAACGGGCATCGCGTTATAAATAGAAGCGCGCATACCGCCAACAACTCTGTGGCCCTTAAGGTTAACAAAGCCCGCCTTGGAAGCAGCCGAAACAAAATCCTTGTCCTTATCTGCATCGCCGGTAACAAAGCAAACGTTCATAAGCGAACGAACCTCTTTGTCTGCGGTCGCCTTAAAGAGCTTGCTGCTGTCAAGGAAGTCATAAAGAATGTTTGCCTTTTTAACGTTAATTCTTTCGCGTTCCTCCAAACCGCCTGTTTCGAGCAACCATTTGAATACAAGACCTGCAACGTAAATGGAATAGCAGGGAGGAGTGTTATACATAGAACCGTTGTCTGCTTGGATTTTGTAATCGAGCATAACGGGAGTACCTTCTCTTGCGCCAACAAGCAAATCCTCGCGTACGATAACAACGGTTAAGCCCGAAGGACCCATATTCTTCTGTGCGCCCGCGTAAATAAGACCGTATTTAGAAACGTCGATAGGGCGGGAAAGGATGCCGGAGGACATATCCGCAACCAAGGGGATATCGCCGGTTTCGGGAACGTAATCGAAGCAAGTACCGAAAATAGTGTTGTTGTAGCAGATGTGAACGTAGTCTGCGTCCTTGGAAAATTCGGTAACCTTGGGGATATATGCGAAGTTTCTGTCCTTAGAGGAAGCGATAATGTTTACTTCGCCGTATTTAGCAGCTTCTTCGGCAGCTTTCTTGGAAAACTGACCCGAAACGATGTAATCTGCCTTTTTATTCTTGTTCATAAGGTTAAGCGGAACAGCCGCGAATTGCTGGGTCGCACCGCCTTGAAGGAACAAAACCTTATAGTTATCGGGAATATTCAT
>JAZRTL010000311.1:0-2528 GCA_045652025.1 Eubacteriales bacterium | reverse complement strand
TTATGAAGAGCAAGTTGTGTTTAGAGGAATATTTAGAATAATAAAATAGTGCTTTGTTAAAGGTTCTTATTACCAAAACAGTGATAAGGGCTTTTTTATTTTTATGGTTATTCGATTTTTAAAATATTGCATATACTGTAACAAAACGAAGATAAGGGTGGTAACTATGCCTACGGGAAAAGTTGTGTTTGTTTTAAGAACTGCAAGCAACGCATTGCCGATAACCAACGGCTCGATTAGCGTTGTTGACGAACGAGGAAGCACGGTTTTTTATGAATTTCTTACCGTTGCAAGCAGCGGCATTAGCCGAACCGCTGTTTTGGAAACTCCGCCAAAGGATTTATCGCTCGAAAGCGACGAGCCGATAAAGCCATATTCCAGCTTTACGGTTAACGTTCGCGCCGAGGGGAATTACCGTATGCAGATAAGCGGGGTTCAGCTTTTCGAGGGGACGGAATCCTTTCTTCCGATCGAGCTTATTCCGTTACCAAACGGAGTTACCTCTCCCGATGACGCAGACATTATAATTATAAGAATACCCGAGCATATCTTAAGAAGCGACGTTCCGAAAGTTGAACAAGGAGAAGTGCCGTTGCCCGTTGTAAATATAGGTGAAGGCGTTTATATCCCCGAAACGATAACGGTTCATCTCGGCGCGCCCGACGATGCAAGCGCACCTAACGTAAGCGTTGCTTTTACAGATTACATAAAGAACGTCGCGAGCTCGGAAATTTACCCAACTTGGCCGAAAGAGTCGTTAAGATCAAATGTGATCGCGCAGATTTCGTTAACGCTAAACCGAATTTATACCGAATGGTACAGAAGCAGGGGATATGATTTTGATATTACAAACTCGACTGCTTTCGACCAAGCGTTTGTTTACGGGCGTAATATTTTCGAGGAAATTAACGTTATAGTCGACGAGATTTTTAACCAATATCTAAGCCGTCCGAACAGCATCGAGCCGCTTTTTGCCTCCTATTGCAACGGAACGACAACCACCTGCGCGGGTCTTTCGCAATGGGGAACGGTTGCGCTTGCGGAAAACGGCAACAACGCCGAGGACATACTTGGCTTTTACTACGGAAACGTTCTTATTAACGAAACGGACGATATCCGCACGCCCGAAGAATCCTACCCCGGAGAACCCTTATCCGCGGGTGCGTTTGGCGAGGACGTAAGAATTTTACAGGAGCAATTAAACCGCATTGCAGTTAACTTTCCCCAACTTCCGTTGGTTACGGTCAATTCGGCTTACGATACTGCAACGGTAAACTCCGTTCGGGAGTTTCAACGGTTATTCATTCTTCCGATAACGGGTGTAACCGATAGAGCAACTTGGTACAGAATTTCGCAAATATACTCCTCGGTAAAGCGGCTTAGCGAGCTTACGAGCGAGGGTCAACGCGCCGCATACAACCAACAGCTCTACCCCGGAACGCCTATCTCGCTTTCTTCCCGCGGGAGCGAGGTGCAGGAGGTGCAATTTTACCTCCAGCGCATTAGCCGATTTAACCCTATTGTTGAAAGCCCAAATCTTGACGGGATTTTTGGGAAGGGTACCGAAAACGCCGTTAAAAGCTTCCAACGCGCTTATGGGATAGAGCCGAGCGGAATTGTTGACGAAGCGGTTTGGGACTTACTTGTTAAAACCTATAACGGCACTCTTAGCAACGTCGACGAGCCCCAAGACCAAATTACGCCCGTACCCTACCCCGATTTTGTTATTTCGGCGGGCGCGAGCGGAGAATACGCGCGGTATATCCAACAGCTTCTTAACGTTATTAACAACGTTTTTCTTACAATACCCGAGCTTATCGAGGACGGAATTTTTGGGGTTGCAACACAAGGCGCGGTTAATGAATTCGCAAAGCTTTTTGGATTTGAGCAAAGCGGAACGGTTAACGAAGCACTTTGGAGCAAGCTAAACCAAATTTACGCTACCGTTTTTGCCGATTGCATTTTCAAAAGCGGCGAGGGCTACGGAAACAGGGCTTTTGGCGGGGTTAACCTAAATATCGGCAGCTCGGGCGAGAACGTTAGGTATATCCAAGAGCGGATTAATATTATTAACACTGCTATCCCCTATATTCCCTCTCTTAACCCCGACGGACAATACGGTGCTCTTACCGCGGACGCGGTAAAGCGGCTCCAAACGGTTTTCGGGTTAGATTCGGACGGAATTACGGGGGAAAACACTTGGCTTTTGGCGAACTATATTAACACCGCGATACAAAACGGGTGCCTTCCCGCTACGGCGCAAAAAGCGGTTCTTACCGCGGCTTTGAACAGCGATTTAAAGGAAAGCGCGCGGAACATAAAGGAGCTTATGCGGGCGCACGGGTTATCCGTTGGGAGCGGGCGGTTGTTTGGGCTGAAAAGCCGTATTTCGCTCGCGCGGTGGCAAGCCGAAAACCAAATAACCCCAACGGGCAAGCCGAATTTGGAAACGATTAAAAAACTTATTGGCGGGGACGAACCGATTTAGCTTTTTTTATTGACAAAAACAAGCTTGGTATAGTATAATG
>JAZRTL010000310.1:0-3479 GCA_045652025.1 Eubacteriales bacterium | reverse complement strand
CTTTGGAAGAATTTTCCGAATTTTAACGATTTTGCAAGACCTCACGATATCATCGGTCGCAGAATAGGCGAATATCTTCCCAATACGCCCGAATCCCGCCCAATGCGCGAGCTGATGAAGGCGTCCTACGAGGTTTTAAATAACCACCCCTTAAATATCGAGCGCGAGCGCAACGGGCTTAAAAAGGCAAATTCGCTTTGGCTTTGGAGCCCAGGTAAAAAGCCCTCGTTGCCCGATTTTAAAGAGAAAACGGGTCTTTCCGCATCCGTTGTTTGTGCGGTGGATTTAATTAAAGGTATCGGCTTCTGTGCGGGTATGCGCGTTCCCTTTGTGGAGGGTGCAACCGGCGGTATCCATACAAATTACGAGGGCAAGCGCGATGCGGCTATCAACGAACTAAAAAACGGTGCCGACTTTGTCTATATCCACGTAGAATCCCCCGATGAATGCGGCCACCAAGGCAAAACCGAGGAAAAGATTAACGCTATCGAATGTATCGATAAATATATCTTGTCTGGCGTTGTGGATTATCTAAACCAAACGGGTGAGCAATATAAAATCCTTTTGTTGCCCGACCATCCAACTCCCGTAAGTGTGCGTACCCATACCCACGCTCCTGTTCCGTTCGTTATTTACGATTCCGCAAACGAGCGTGAAAGCGGTGTTGATAACTATTGCGAAAAGGGTGGGGAAGCGTCTGGCTTGTACCTCGACCGTGGCGAAAAACTTTTGGAAATGCTGTTAGGAGATAATATATGAAAGCACTTGAATCTTTCGGATACGTTACCCCGCGGGACTATTCCGCGTATGTCAAATTTCATGTTTTAAGGGGCAAATATTACCGCTTAAGAGCCGCGCTCATCGTCGGCGGCTTGCTTTTGATTAGTGCAATTCTGTTTTTTGTCGGATACGTGCTTCATCAAAAGGTCTATTGGGTTGCGGGTGGCGCGTTGTTGCTCTGCTTCTTAATGTTCTTCTATACGCTCAACGTTAACGTAAAGCGCGTTTGTAATAAGCAAGCAAAGGTCGTTCGCGCAAAACAAAAAACCGTTTTCGGTAAAAACGGCTTTGTGTTCGATCTTATTTTCCAAAACGAAGAGGAAAACGAGCACGATGAAATTTTCTTCGATGAGCTCGAAAAGGTTTACGTTACAAAGAATGCAATCTACCTCTACGTTGAAAAACGTTCGGTAATCGTAATCCCAATGCGAAACCTTAAAATCACTCCCGCCGAAGCGCTCGAATTCCTAAAAAAATATATCCCCGCTCAGATTTTGGTGATATGCGCTTGACATTCGTCAATTAATTTGTCAATGTCTTCGGTGCAAAGTCCTTTTGCAACTAACCCAAGTCGTCGCTTTTCTGCGGCGGCTTGTACTTTTTTGCAGTATTCGCAAAACTCGGGTGTGCTGCCGCGTTCCTTGCCAAGATAAAGGTCTACGTAATCGTAGTTGCTTTTCCTTGCGTTAAATACCGCCGAAATAATTGTGTACGGCTTTTGGCTTTCAACAACAAAATGCTCTTCGATGTAAAATCCGTTGTCCCAAAGCGCGCGCCTTAGCTCCTCTTGCGCCGACATCGGCTGCAAAACAAGAAAGCATCTGTGCGCTGCCTCGCTTCTTAAAACCATTTTGGCTATCAATTCGCCTCCCATACCGCAAATAGCGGCGGCGGAAATATTGCGGCTTTCTAAAGCATCAAACCCGTCGGATAAAATAAACTCAATATCAATTCCGTTTTCAATGGCATTTTCACGCCCCTTTTCAAGCGGAAGAGGGTTCACGTCCGAAGCAATGGCGTTTTTTGCAATACCTCGCTTTATAACCTCAATAGCTAAAAAAGCGTGGTCGCTGCCAATGTCTGCAAAAGCGCCGTGGATGCCTCTGCTCTCTAAAATCGAAATAACCTTTTCAAGCCTGTTACCTAAATTGCTCATAATTTTTTCCTATGTAACCCCAAAGGGTCTTAAAACATTTCTTCCATATTCTTAAGGGCTTTCTTTGCCTTGCCCTTTATCTTGCAGCAACAACAACGGTCTACCATAACCTTTGCAACAATCATTCCTGCCATTGCACCCATTGCCGTAAGGGTGATGCAGGTACATGCCTTGTTTGCCGCAATCATCTTTTTTAAATGCATCATAATATTTCACCTCGGTATATTATTTTGCATTTCAACCTAAACTATACTACCATAAAACCTCAAAAAATTCAAATGTTTTTCTCCAAAACCAAAAACCGATAAAAAATAAAATCTTTTTTACCTCAAAATCATCCGAATTTGCAAAAACTACTTGACAAATCAATAGTTGACATATATAATAATTTTTGCGTTTTTACGCAAAGGAGTGGTTCTATGCTCGATCTAAAAAAACTTCTCGATGGCTCTGTCCAAAGTATCGATTTCTCGCTCGGCTTAGAGTCTTGCGATTTTGTTGACGATGCTAATTGCGGCTCTGCCGTTGCAAAGGGCGTTGTAACCAACCATTCCGGCGTTATCCTTCTCGAAGGAGAGGTTAACCCGAACCTATTGGTAACCTGTGCTCGTTGCGGTACCGAATTTAATTATTCCGAACCTATCCGTCTTTCCGCAAAGATAACGGATAAGCTCGAAAACAAGGACGAAGAAGAATTCGTTCTTATGACAGATTCGGCTATCGATATCGAGGACCTTGTGCGTTCCGCTTTGATTTTGGAATTGCCAAGCCGTTACCTCTGCCGCGAAGATTGTAAGGGCTTGTGCTCCAAATGCGGCAAAGATCTTAACACGGGTTCTTGCTCCTGCGATACAAAAGATCGCGATCCGCGTTGGGATGTGCTGAAGGATTTCTTCGGCGATTAACTACAAAATAAAAAATAATTAACTATAATCTAAGGAGGATTCCAAAGATGGCAGTACCCAAGAGAAAAGTATCCAAGGCAAGAAGAGACAAAAGACGTTCTTCCGTTTGGAAGCTCGACCTTCCCGGAATGACCAAGTGCCCCAAGTGCGGCGAGTATATACTCTCCCACCGCGTATGCAAGAGCTGCGGCAGCTACGGCGGCAAGGTAGTTCTTCAGGTCAAGGATAAAGACTAAACGAAATAGCGTGTTGCCTGTGCAACACGCTTTTTTGTAATTTGGTGATAAAATGGTTAGAATTGAATGGGTCGAACCGCGCTCTTATGCCGAAAAATGCGGCATAAAACAAGGCGATGCTCTTTTGTCGGTAAACGGTAACGTAATAAAGGACGTTCTCGATTACCGCTTCTATATAATGGAGCCCGCTTTGGAGCTCGAAATAGAGCGAAACGGCGTTGTTGTTAAATACCAAATAAATAAACCCGAATATTCGGATATCGGCTTGGAATTTGCTACCTACTTAATGGACGAAAAAAAGCGTTGTCGCAATAATTGCATCTTCTGCTTTATCGACCAAAACCCAAAAGGTATGCGCGAAACTATCTATTTTAAGGATGATGACGAGCGCCTCTCCTTCCT
>JAZRTL010000309.1:0-7874 GCA_045652025.1 Eubacteriales bacterium | reverse complement strand
GATGCCGAACAGCCAAACGGTGTTATTATTGCGGGCGACGTGTACGATAAATCCGTCCCCTCTGCCGAGGCGGTAGAGCTTTTCGACGATTTTCTAACAAGACTTGCTTCCCGAAAGCTTCCTACCTTTGTAATTAGCGGTAATCACGATTCGCCCGAGCGCCTTTCCTTTGGCTCGCGCCTTATGGAGCAAAGCGGAATTTATATCGCAAAGGATTATAACGGAATAGTAGAGCCAATCACCTGCTCGGACGAGCATGGGGAATATAATATCTATCTTCTTCCTTTCGTTAAGCCGGTAAACGTGCGCCGATTCTATCCCGAGGAAAATATAGAAAGCTATACCGATGCAATTCGCGTTGCTATCGAAAAGATGAACGTTAATAAAGAACAGCGGAACGTTTTGGTAACCCACCAATTTATTACCGATTCCAAAACGTCGGATTCGGAGGAAAGGTCTGTCGGCGGTACCGATAACGTAGATTCCTCGGTTTTCGAAAGCTTCGATTACGTTGCGCTCGGCCATATCCATGGCCCCCAAAATTGCGGTAGCGAAAGGGTGCGCTATTGCGGAACTCCGTTAAAATACTCCTTTTCGGAGGTAAACCATAAAAAATCGGTAACGGTTGTTAATATTAAAGAAAAGGGAACGCTCGAGCTAAAAACGGTCGACCTCGTTCCGTTGCACGATATGTTCGACCTTAGAGGCGAGTTTAATAAAATAAGCGACCCGAGCTTTTATAAGGACACTCCGTACCCAAATTCCTATTTGCGAATAACGCTCACCGACGAGGACGATATTCCCAACGCGCTCGGCACTCTTCGCGCTATATATCCCAAATTAATGGTGCTTCAATACGATAACACCCGCACCCGTACAAATAACGATATCGGCGGTGCAGAGGATGTCGAAAGAAAATCCGAATTCGAGCTGTTTTCGGAATTTTATGAATTACAAAACGGACGCGAAATGTCCAAGGAACAAATTGAATTCGTTCAAAATATCATCGAGCAATTAAAGGAGGAGTCGAAATGAGACCAATAAAGCTAACTATGTCGGCGTTCGGTCCATATTCGGGCAAAACCGTTTTAGAGCTCGATAAGCTTGGAAAGGAAGGGCTTTACCTTATCACCGGCGATACGGGCGCGGGTAAAACGACTATTTTCGATGCGATAACCTTTGCGCTTTTCGGGGAGGCGAGCGGCAACGAACGTAATTCCTCGTCCTTGCGCTCGAAATATGCAAAGCCCGAAACACCCTCCGAGGTAGAGCTTGTTTTCGAATATAATGCTAAGGTGTATAAAATAACCCGTAACCTTGCCTATGAACGCGTTAAGGCAAGGGGAGAGGGAACAACTCCCGTCAGCGCGGGCGTTGCTTTGGAATGCCCCGACGGAAGCACTATAACAAAAACAAAGGAAGCAAACGATAAGATTATCGAAATTCTCGGGGTGGACCGCAACCAGTTCGCCCAAATTGCTATGATCGCGCAGGGCGACTTCCAAAAGCTAATTCTATCTCCTACCTCCGACAGAATTAAAATCTTCCGCGAGCTTTTTAAAACCAAGCTTTACGAAAACCTACAAGACCGCCTAAAGCAAGAGGCAGCGAGGATAAATAAAGAAAGCGAATCGCTTAATATGAGCGTAAAGCAATACGTTGGCGGTATTTATTGCGATGAAGAGGACCCGAATTACGTTCTTCTTCAAGAGAAAAAGGAATCCAACGTTAATTCCGAAACCTTTGAGATTATAAAGCGTATAATCGAAAATGACGAGGAAAGCGTTAAGCAATTCGATACCCAAATAAAATCGCTTGACGAGAGAATCGAAGCGGTTGCCCAAATTGTAGCGCAGGCGGAAAAATATAAAAACGCGTTGCGCGATATGGAAACCTATTCCAAAATGCTTACCGAAGCATTTTTTGAGCTTGCTTCTCTTTTAACGATTAAAGAAGAAAGCGAGGCGCAAAAGCCGAAAATCGAAGAGCTTTCCAACAAAATCACTCAAATTCAGGTTCAAATTCCGGAATACGATGAGCTTGCATCCAAGCAAAAGGAAAAGAAGGATATCGAGCTTGCCGTTTCGGTGGATTCCGAAACGCTCGAGTCAAAAACTGCGCTTCTTAATACCAAAACCAAAGAAATCGAATTGCTAAAGCAGGAAAAGGCAACGCTCGAAAACGCTTCGACCGAAAGATTAAAGCTCGAATCCCAAAAAACAGAATACGAAAAAACCGTTAATTCGCTCTCTGCTCTTGCCGAGGAAATAAAGTCGCTTGAGCTTCTAACCCGAACGCTTTCCAATAACCAAGCGGACTATAAAAAGGCGCTTGAATATTACGAAAATAAAAAGAGCGAATACGATACAAAGCAAAGAGCATATCTTAACGAGCAAGCGGGCATTATTGCAAGTATGCTTAAAAACGATAGCCCCTGTCCCGTTTGCGGCTCGCTCGACCATCCTTGCCTTGCAACCCTTTCCGAAAATGCGCCTACAAAGGAAGAGCTCGATTTGCTAAAGGCAGAGCTCGAAAAGGCACAAGGCGACGCTACCCGAAAGAGCGAAATTGCAGGTAAAGCAAAGGGCGCGGTAGACGAAAAGCAATCCGCGGTCATAAAGCAAATTTCCGATCTTCTCGGAGAAGCCGACATAGTGCAAGCAAAGGAAATTATTAAATCCAAAAAGGATTTAACTATCGCAAAAATCGAACTGCTTGATAGGGAAATAGACGTTCTTATAAATAACGAAAAGCGTAAAGAACTGCTCGAAAAGCTTGTTTTGGAAAAGGAAACCGACGTCGTAAACCTTAATAAGCTGATTATCGACCTTAACCAACGCCTTGCAACCAATAAAGCAACGCTCGAGAGCGTTCTTGAGCGTATTGCGGAATATAAACAAAAGCTGCAATACGAGGATAAAACCGTAGCGATTTCGGTTATAAACGCGCTTTCGACAGAGAAAAAGCAAATCGAGGATTCTATCGAGCAAGCTATTAAGAATTATAACGATTGCGAAAAGAGAATTAGCGTTCTTAACGCCCAAATCGAAGAAGCGAAAAAGATTTTATCCGACGTTGTAGAAAGCGACGTAGAGGAAGAAAAAGCAAAGCTTGCCGAGCTTCGTGCCGAAAAGCAAACGCTTTCAAATAAGCGCGATACCGTTACGGCGCGCCTTTCTGCGAACCGCTCGGCGCTTGGAAATATCCTTTCGCAATACGATAAAATCAAAACTGTTAACGAAAAGCTTGCTTGGGTGGAATCGCTTTCCAAAACGGCAAACGGTAATATTAAAGGTAAAGAGAAGTTTATGCTCGAAACCTACGTTCAATGCGCGTATTTCGACCGAATTATTGCAAGAGCAAATAAACGCCTTTCTATAATGACGGGCGGTCAATACGACCTCGAGCGACATAAGAACACCGAGGGGGATAGCAAGGTAGGCCAAAGCGGTCTTGACCTCGACGTTATCGACCATTATAACGGAAGCCGTAGAAGCGTTGCAACCCTTTCGGGTGGCGAAAAGTTTAAAGCTTCGCTCTCTCTTGCGCTTGGTCTTTCGGACGAGATACAATCCTCCGCGGGCGGTATTAAGCTCGATACGATGTTTGTCGATGAGGGCTTTGGCACCTTGGACGAGGAATCGCTCCGTCAGGCGATGGATGCTCTTTATAGCTTGTCGAACGGAAACCGCTTGGTCGGAATTATTTCCCACGTCGGCGAGCTTAAGGAAAAAATCGAAAAACAAATCGTTATCAAAAAAGAAAAAATCGGCGGTAGTACTGCAAAAATCGTGGTTAATGAATAATACAACACAAAAAAGGAACTCGAAAAATTGAGTTCCTTTTTTCTTGCGAAAGAGTAACCAAACGTAGCAGAAGTGAGGTAAGAGTAAGTAAAAGTAGTATACTGAACCATTCGACAAATTGGAATTGGTCAGTTCGATGCCTTGGTGAAACGGCGAAGCAAAAGAAACTCGCCTATCAACGAAAAAGAAATGAGAACGCCGACAACGGAGAGAAAATGCGGACCAAGTACTAACGGACCAAAAGAAATGACAGAACACACGCATAGAATATTTTTTGCCGTTCTTGCTAAACTTTCTTTTCCTGTGAAACAGTATATAACCAAAATCAAAAGAACAATGCAAGTAATAATAGCAGTAATCAGCGGAGCGAAGTTTGCATACCCATATGGTGTCAAATCAAAGTAAGAGTACAACACTCTAAAATGACCAACAGGAGCATCAGGATTTACCTCCGATGGAGGTCTCATAAAATTACATACAGCACCGTAAGGCAGAATTTCCAAAATCAATGTTACAATTGGAAGGATTAAATACAAAAATCTCTTTTTCATAGGACAACTGCCTCGTCAAATTCAAGTTTGTCTAATTAATTATATCACAAATTAACACACTTTTCAATGATATATCGCTTGCGCGATGTGATATACAGCTAACGCCGCATGATATATTTGCTTCGCAAGCATGATATAAGAACCCGACCCGCTGACAAAATCAAAGATTTTGAGCGGGTACCCCGGAACCTTGTTATTCGCTTCGCTCATAATAATATCCGTTCCTTCATACGCGAAGCGTATATCATCGCACGACAGTGCGATATCATATCGAAGATATATCACCCGTTCCGTCAGGAACGGATATCATTGAAAAAAGTCACCTTTGTCGGTAGACAAAAGTGACTTTTTTCGTGGCACCCCCGGCGGGAATCGAACCCACGACTAATCCTTAGGAGGGACTTGTAATATCCACTTTACTACGGAGGCAAATATGAAATTTTGAGCATAAGAAACCAATCGGTTGCCTACTCTCTTAAAAAGCGTAAAACCTTAAATATTCTAATGCCGAACCCCAATTTTGTCAAGTCTTTCGGGCAAAATCGTGCATATAATTAGTATGTAAGGCGTTTGTTTGTTGAAAAGTGTTATTGCAATTAGCGCATTACTGTGATAGAATACAACTGTAATTTTATAATATTTTATGCGGAAAAGTGGCTTATGGAAAAATTATACGAAAAAAAGGTTGTTAAGTTTGGCGGTAGCTCGCTCGCTTCTGCCGAGCAATTTAAGAAGAGTGCCGATATTATCAAGGCGGAATCCTGCCGTCGCTTCGTTGTGCCCAGCGCACCCGGTAAGCGTTTTGGCGAGGACACCAAGGTTACCGATTTGTTGCTTGCTTGCTTTAGAAAGAGCCAAAGCGGCGAGGATTGGTCGGCAGAATTTTCGGAAATAAAGACTCGTTATAACGATATTATTAAGGGCTTGGGCCTTACCGTTTCGCTCGATGCCGAATATGACGTTATCTTCGAAAATCTTAAAAAGGGTACTACCCAAGAATATACCGCATCTCGCGGCGAATATCTTAACGGTATCCTTCTTGCTAACTATATCGGCTACGAGTTTGTCGATGCTGCCGAGGTTATCTTCTTCGATGAGGATGGCAGATTCGATGCAAACAAGACCAATACCGTTATGTCCGAACGTCTTTCGGGCAAGAAAAACGCGGTTATTCCCGGCTTCTATGGCTCTAACCCCGATGGTAGCGTTAGAACCTTTAGCCGCGGCGGTAGCGACGTTACGGGCGCTATCGTTGCCCGCGCGGTAATGGCGGATATCTACGAAAACTGGACAGACGTTTCGGGCTTTTTGATGTGCGACCCTCGCATTATCGATAACCCCCGTCCTATTAAAATTATTACCTACCGCGAGCTTCGCGAGCTTTCCTATATGGGCGCTTCGGTTCTCCATGAGGATAGCATTTTCCCCGTTAAGATTGCAGGCATTCCTATAAACATAAGAAATACCAATCGTCCCGAGGACGAAGGTACTCTTATCGTTCCCAAAGCGGACGATTATAAATCCAACGAGCTTATCACAGGTATCGCAGGTAAGAAGGGCTTTTCCATTATCCGTATCGAAAAGGATATGATGAACCAAGAACTCGGCTTTGGTATGCGCGTGCTTAAGGTATTTTCCGACCGCGGCATCTCCTTCGAGCATCTTCCCTCGGGTATCGATACGATGTGTGTCGTTGTTAACGAAAGCGATATCGCGGGTATCCAAGACGAAATTATTTCGGCTATTCAACAAGAGGTTAACCCCGACCATATCGACGTTGCAAGCTCTATCGGCCTTATCGCTATCGTTGGTAGAAACATGGCGGGTACTCCCGGTACCGCTGCGCGTATTTTCCATGCGCTTGCAAGAGTTGGCGTTAATATCCGTATGATCGACCAAGGCAGCAGCGAGCTTAATATTATCGTTGGTGTAGAGGAAAAATCCTTTAACCGCGCTATTAAGTCTATTTATCTCGAATTCTGTATAGAATATGAGCTATAAGACGGTAAAAAACAGCTCGGAATTTCGTTTTGTCGAAAAAAAGAGCGAGTTTATCGGCTATTGCGCTCCCGTTAAGACAGAGGAAGAAGCCGTTGCCTTCGTAAATTCAATTAAAAAGAAGCATTCCGATGCAAGACATAACGTCTATGCCTACGTTCTGCGCGAGGGCTTTGCCCAACGCTTTTCGGACGATGGCGAACCCCATGGAACCGCGGGAATGCCTGTGCTTGATTCAATTCGCAAGGCGGGCGTTACCGACGTTGCCGTTGTTGTAACGAGGTATTTCGGTGGGATTTTGCTTGGCACAGGCGGTCTTGTCCGCGCCTATACCACTGCCGCTTCCGGCGCGGTGAAGGAGGCGGGTATTGCCGAGGTTGGCAATTTCGTCTTGCTCGAGGTAAAGGCGAATTATTCCGATTACCAAAAATTAATGCCGTTGGTTTCCTCTCTCGGTGCAAAAATTATCGATAGCGATTTCGGAACCGACGTTTTGCTAACCCTTATGGTGCGCGAGGAAGCGGAAAAAAGCTTTGTTGCCGACCTTATCGAAAACACAAACGGCCGCGTTAGTGCGACAAAGGTTGGAGAAAAAAGCGACTTTATTTAGAAATTGTGCGCTTTGCATTATTATCAACATAAATATTTATTAGGATCGCAGATTAACTTTTTGCGATCCTTTTGTTATAATATATACGTCGTCGCAAAAGATAAATAAAGGAGAAATTATATGAAAAAAATAATGCTCGATGCAGGGCATTATGCCAACTATAATCAAAGCACGGTCATTCCTGAATATTGGGAATCGAGAAGAATGTGGTTGCTTTGCGAATATTTGTTTAAGGAGCTAACCGATTACGGATTTACGGTGTTTAAGACAAGAACGGACGTTGAAACCGATTTGCCCGTGTATGAAAGGGGCAAAACGGCGCGTGATTGCGATCTTTTTATATCGCTACACTCTAACGCCTGCGATACCGAAAAGGTCAACAGAGTTGACGTATATGGCGCATACGATAACCTTAATAATTCCCACGAGCTTGCGCTTTTGTTGGCTACCGCAATAGCCGATCTAATGAAGGTTTCGGGCGGGTACGTTAAAACCCGCAAGAGCGATAACGCCGAGGACGAATATTACGGCGTGCTTCGCGGTGCAAGAAGGGTAGGGTGCCCTCTGTTTTACATAATAGAGCATTCCTTCCATACCAACGAATATGCAACCCGCTGGCTACTTGACGATGCGAATTTGTTAAAGCTTGCTAAACTCGAAGCGGCTGTTATCGCAACCTATTTCGGAATAAAGCCAAGCTTTGTTAAGGGCGACGTTAATATGAACGGAGAGCTGGATAGCGAGGATATCCTTCTTATAAAACGTGCTTATTTCGGTACCTTTTTGTTAAACGATGAACAAAAAGAGCTTGCCGATATGGATAATAACGGCGAAGTTGATTCCTTCGATTATATTTTGGCTAAGCGCAAATATTTTAATTGCTAAAACAAAAATCCGATAGGGAAACCT
>JAZRTL010000308.1:0-4477 GCA_045652025.1 Eubacteriales bacterium | reverse complement strand
AAAGCCGAGTTTGGTTTATACCAAACTCATCTTTTATGCGTTTCGGTGCGTAAATCATAAAAAGACGGCGTGATTAGGCGTGGCTGAAAGCAGAACCGCTCAATTCGGATTTTAGTTCTCTCGAAAGTAGCGCATGAATTGCCTCGGAAACTGCCATTTTTCCGTTGCATATTGCGTCAACCGCTTCGACTATCGGCATTTCAACGTTATATTTTTTAGCCAATTTAATTGCGGCCGGTAAAGCGTTTAGCCCTTCTACAACCATACCGACCTGCTTCACCGCGGTGTCAACGGCAACGCCTTGTCCTATAAGCATACCGCAACGGTTGTTACGGCTGTGGATACTGGTTGCGGTAACGACAAGATCCCCAATACCCGTCAATCCGCCGAAGGTTTGCTCTCTGCAACCCATGGCGATGCCCAAACGGGAAATTTCGGCAATTCCGCGGGTAATAAGCGCGGCTTTTGCGTTATCGCCGCAACCGAGTCCGCTTGCAATTCCGCAAGCCAAGGCGATAATATTCTTTAATGCACCGCAAAGCTCAACGCCGCGAACGTCATCGTTGGTATATACTCGCATACAACCGACGTTAAACACCTTTTGAACGGTTGTCGCCGCTTCGGGATTATAACTTGCCGAGGTGATAGCCGTCGGAAGATCCTTAATAACTTCTTCCGCATGGGTCGGGCCGGAAAGCGCAACCAAGCTTACTTTTGGGTTTTTAAGCTCGTCGGCAATAATTTCGGTCATCGTGTAGAGCGTTTCCGCTTCAATTCCCTTGGCAACGTCAACTATAATCTGCCCGTCGGCTATATAAGGCGCGGCCTTTCTCGCAGTTGCTCTAACAAACGGAGAGGGAACGGCAAATATAATTATATCCATAAGCGAGCAAGCTTCTTGGATATCCTTTGTATATTTAATTTGCTTCGGCAGGTCTATGTCGGGAAAGCTTGGGTGATTACCTGTAGCCGAAAGATCATCTATTTCCTTTTCAATAGCAGACCAAACGGTTACAGAGTTGCCCGCGTTGCAAAGCATTCTTGCAAGCGCAATGCCCCAAGTTCCCGCGCCCAAGACGCCGATTTTGGATATGTTTTTCATCATTTTATCCTCCGCAGAGTTTATCGCAGTTCAAAAAACAATAGATTTTAATTATTTTAGCATAAAAGCCGCAGAAAATCAATCCGCGGCTTTTCTCTGTGTGATTTAAAAAATTTTTTCAAAAGAATTTTCAAAAGCGTAAATAGCTCGTATAGATAGCCCGGGGCGAGATAGGCGAAGCTATTTTGGAAGAAAACCGAGCGTCGCCCTACAAAAGTAGGGCAGTCGAAGTTTTTCTTTCAAGCTATTGAAATACAATAAAAATTTTGTTCCTAATAATAAAAAACCGTACCCTTAAGTGAAGTACGGCTTTGTGTTTATTTGGCTTTTAAAATTTTTTCAAAAGCGTAAATAGCTCGTATATCTCGCCCCGATTTTAGTGGTTCCATGCGCCGAGATATTCCTTCTGCTCCTCGGTAAGCGTATCGATTTCGCAACCCCAAAAAGCGAGCTTTCGGCGGGCAACCTCTTCGTCTACCTCGCGCGGTACGCAAAGAAGCTTTTCCTTAATATTGCCTTGGTTTTTAGCAAGGTGCAAAGCCGAAAGCGCTTGGATTGCAAAGGACATATCCATAATTTCCGCGGGGTGTCCGTCGCCGGCGCAGATATTAACCAATCTGCCCTCGGAAATAACGTAAACGGTGTTGCCGTTGGGAAGCTTATAGCCAACAACGTTGTTGCGCGCCTCGAAGCTTTCGGTAGCATATTCGCGCAATGCCTTAATGTTAACCTCTACGTCGAAATGTCCCGCGTTCGTAAGAATCGCGCCGTCTTTAAGAAGGTCGAAATGCTTTGTTGTAATAATATCGCGGTTGCCCGTAACGGTACAGAAGAAGTCGCCCTGCTTTGCCGCCTCTGCCATAGGCATAACCGCAAAGCCGTCCATAACCGCTTCCATCGCACGTATCGGGTCGACCTCGGTAACAATAACCGAAGCGCCAAGCCCCTTTGCGCGCATCGCAACGCCCTTACCGCACCAGCCGTAGCCCGAAACAACAACCTTTTTGCCCGCAACGATAAGGTTTGTGGTGCGGTTAATACCGTCCCAAACCGATTGTCCCGTGCCGTAGCGGTTGTCGAAAAGATGCTTGCAATCGGCATCGTTAACCAAAACCATAGGGAATTCAAGCGCGCCGTCGCGTGCCATTGCGTGTAATCTTAAAATACCTGTTGTGGTTTCCTCGCATCCGCCGATAACGTTCGGCAAAAGGTCGCGGTATTTGGTGTGGATAAGGTTAACAATATCGCCGCCGTCGTCGATAATAATATTAGGTCTGCCGTCAACGATAACGCGGGAAATATGCTCCTCGTATTCCTCGTCGGTACAGCCGTGCCAAGCAAAAACGTTAAGACCGCCCTTAACAAGCGCTGCCGCAACGTCGTCTTGGGTCGAAAGCGGGTTGGAGCCGGTTATATACATTTCTGCCCCGCCCGAAGCGAGCACGCGGCAAAGATAAGCGGTTTTCGCTTCCAAATGAACCGAAAGTGCAATTCTTAAGTTCTTAAAGGGCTTTGTTTTTATAAATTCTTCTTCGATACCTCTAAGAAGGTCCATGTTGTTTTTAACCCATTGTATTTTCTTTTCTCCGCTTTCCCAAAGCGAAATATCCTTTATTGCATAAGCCATTTTAAAATTCCTCCGCTATTTTACGAACGTTGTAATAAAGCTCGTCTTCGTCTATATTTACCATCTTTTTGTTTTTCAAAACCACCTTACCGCCAATAATAACCGTATCGGTTTCGCTGCCGTCTGCACAATAGCAAACCATCGAATATGGGTCGCGGAAGGGAATAAATTGGGGTAGGTTAAGGTCGAGAAGCGTTATATCCGCCTTCCAACCCGCTTCCAACCTGCCAAGCTTTTCGATACCGAGCGCCTTTGCGCCGTTAACCGTTGCAAATTCAAACGCGCGGGACGCGGGAATTGCCGTGCTGTCGCCGTTTTTGCCCTTTTGGAGCAGAGCGCAATAATTAAGCTCCGAGAACATATTTAAAGAATTGTTAGATGCCGTCGAATCGGTGCCCAAGCAAACGTTAACCCCTGCCTTATCAAGCTCGTAAATAGGTGCAATGCCGTTGCCAAGCTTTAGGTTGCTCTTTGGGTTGGATGCAACGCTGACACCGCATTTCGCAAGAAGCTCGATATCCCTTTCGGTAAGCTGAACGCAATGCGCGGCGAGCGTTTTGTTGGTAAGAAGCCCTAAATTATATAAATATTCGGTCGGGGTACAGCCGTTGTCCCTAACACAATCGTTAAATTCGGTAACGCTTTCTGCAAGGTGGATGTTAATTCCAAGCCCGCTTTTTTCCGCTTCGCCTCGAACGGTTATAAGAAAATCCTTGTCGCAGGTGTATATCGCGTGGGGAGCGAGTATAAAGGAAATATTTTCGTTGCCCCCGAATTGCTCCATCTCGGCATAATGCTCGTCAAGTCGAAGCTGACCGCCCTCGGTACCAACAAGCCCGCGGCCGAGAACCGCGCGCATACCGCAATCGAGCGCCGCCTTTGCCGAAACACCGCCGAACATATGCATATCGCAAAAGGTGCCCGTTCCGCGCTTTATCATCTCGACACAACCAAGCAACGAACTCCAATACGCTTGGTCGCGCGTCATCTTGTCTTCCCGCGGGATAACCCCGCCGAAAAGCCATTCCATAAAGGGCAAATCGTCGGCAACACCGCGAAGAATTGTCATATAATCGTGGGTGTGAGCGTTTATAAAAGCGGGGATAGCAAGCTTGTCCTTGCCGTCGATTGTTTCGTCGGGTACAAAGCCGTTAGGCGTTGCCCCGATAGAAGCGATAATCCCGTCGGTTATATAAATGTTCGTTATGGCGGTTTTATCGCCGTATGGAACACGAACGTCCTTAATTAATAGGTTCATAAATATTAACCCCCGTAAAATGCGGTATTATTGATATTATACATTGAATTAAGAAGATAATCAATAAATTTTTGAATAAAAAACTGTTGCAATGAGGGTCTAAAAATGATATAATCGAATAAAGTATGTAATTTTATGCAAAATGCAAATAAATGCTGGAGTAGATTATGTTTAGAATAGTTTCAAGGGAGCCGTTGAACCCCACCGTTTCCAAGATGGTTATCGAAGCCCCCGCAATCGCAAAAAAAGCACAACCCGGTCAATTTATCATCCTTCGCGTTGATGAAGACGGCGAAAGAATTCCGCTTACCATTGCCGATTACGATGCGGCTGCGGGTACGGTTACAATTATTTACCAAATCGTTGGTGCTACAACAAAGCAGCTCGATAGCAAGAACGCGGGCGATTATATTAGCGATTTCGTTGGTCCCTTGGGTAAGGCGACCGAAACCGAGGGTATTAAAAAGGTTGCGGTTATCGGCGGCGGTGT
>JAZRTL010000307.1:0-3411 GCA_045652025.1 Eubacteriales bacterium | reverse complement strand
CGATAACACCTTGGACAATAATCGGCTCGGGAAGGTGGCTAAAGCTTTGGCGAACCGAAAAGCGTTTTTCGCGATATACCGTATCGCTCGACTTTATACGCTTATAAAGCTCGCATTCAAAGAATTTCGTTAGCGCCTTAAAATCGAGCAGATTATATTGCTCCTTTGTTATCATACGCTTATTTAACAAGCTTTCTGCCTCTGCGCGCACGTCGGATTCCGCAGCTTTAAAATCGCAAAACTGCATAAACAAGTGGTTTGCGATACCTATATCGGCAAAATTGGTTAGCTCGTTCGCCATAAAGTTAGGTTGCAACGCCACGCGCGACGCGGGAACCGAAAGATAAGTACGGTTATATTCATCGTCCTCCAACAACCCCTCGCGAAGCTCCGAAACCGAGATTTTCGCAACGCTCGAAGCGCTTGCGATATGGGGATATTCGAATTCGATTGCATTTAGCATTTCAGCCGTTGGAGCTATAACGCGCTTTTCCTCGTGCGGAATATAGCCGGCTTTACCGTCGGCTCTTGTGATTTCGACACGGTTAAAGAAGGGTTGCTCGCCCATTTGGTCGACGTAAAGCAGAATTTCCATCCAGCTCGAAGCTGTCATAGGAGTATATTTAACCTCTAACTTTGCGGGCTCGACACAACCCGTAATATACAGGCGCTCCTTGGCTCTCGTTAGCGCAACGTAAAGCTTACGGAATTCCTCGCCACGAAGCTGAACCGATTCCTGCTCTACCGCAAGGATATTGGTTATTGGGTTATAAACCGTTAGATTTTCGCGGTTACGAAGCTTAAAATAAATACCCTCGCCACGTTTGAAGTTAATAGCGTTTGAATTGCCGCGGAAGCCCTTATCCGCGCCCGCGATAAAGCAAACCTTATATTCAAGGCCCTTAGATTTATGTACCGTCATAAAGGAAATAGAATCGCCCTCGCCAACGCTGGCAACGTCGGATATTTCCTTTTTGGTGCTTGAAAGCTCTTTTATATAATCCAAAAAGCCCGAAACACCGTAGTTTACCGAATTTTCGTAGCGAGTTGAATATTCATAGAGCAAAAGCAAGCTTGTACGGCTATTTTCTGCACTTATGCTAAACATTCCCGACGAAACGAAAAAGCTTTTTAGAAATTCGGAGCAAGGGATACCCATACTCTCATTACGCCAAGATGACAAGCGTTTTATAAACTCGCGGCAACGGGACACGATATGGACTTTTGCACCGACACGCTTTTTAAAGCTATATCGCTTATTAATAACGCGAGCTCCCTTTGAAATCGCAAGATTACACAAGGCGTAATAGAACGCGGTGTTTTTTACGGCACGTCTTATTCTATACAAATCCTGCGAGCTAAAGTTGAATATCGGGCTTCTTAACAAGGCGCAAACCGAAATATCATCGGTTGGGTCGTCAATCGCCTTTAGCGCGGAAAGCGCAAGCGAAATTACGGGGTTTTCCAAAAAATTAGAGGAAACGGAGGTTTTATAGGGTATTCCGTATTTACGGAACGCCTTTTCGTATTCGTAGGAAAAGCCCTTCATTACGCCAAGCATAACAGCGATATCCGAAAACTTAATTCGGCTACCGTCGGCGTTGGTTTGGTTATGAACAAGGTCGAGAATTTCTCTTGCGATATATTCCGCCTCGTTACGTCTTGATTCCTTAGCGTTATCCTTTTCCTTTTCGGCAACCGCCAAGACAACCGGAAATTCCTTTGTTGGCTTTTCCCTTTTTGAATCGGGATAGATAAGCCATTCGTCCTTATACTCCTCGTAAAAGGGAGTTTCGACGGTAGAATTCTTAAAAACGTGGTTTACATAATTTATTATGGTTTCGGAGCAACGGAAGTTCTCGCGCAGGAAGATACAAGCGTTTTTAGATGATTTTGCGGAGGATATTTCGGGGAAAAGCTTTTTATAGCCGATAAAAATATCCGGATATGCGTTACGGAAGCGATAGATGCTTTGTTTAACGTCGCCAACCATAAAGCGATAGCTACCGCCCGCGATAAGACGGAACAACCTATCCTGCAAGGGATTTACGTCTTGGTATTCATCGATAAGAACCTCAACGAACTCCTTTTGCTTTTTAAGGCAAAGCTCGGTAGGAACGCGGTTACCCTCTTCGTCCGTAGTTTCGAGCAGTTGCAAGGCATATAGCTCGAAATCGGCGTAATCGAGCGCAGAGCATTCCAGCTTTGCATTTTTAAAATCAGCGTCCATGGCATTTATAAAATTCTTTATTGCCATAACGATATTACCCGAAAGATACAAGCTTTCGGCAATTTGTGCATCACTTCCGATGCAATAATCCTCCTCGTAGGATTTTAGTGCTTCGGCGATATCCTTTTTTAGAGCTTTAAGCTCCTCGTGGAGAACAGGGTCGCATTTATAGCGGTCAAAGCGAGGCGTTGAGCGGGATTCACGCGCGGCAGAGGCATAGTTTACATAATCCACATCGAGCGCATTACGAGCGTTCTTACAAACGGTATAAACCGCTTCGCAATTTGCGACGTAGCGGTCGTCGGTCATTGTACAACCTTGGTTATAAAGCTCCTCGGAGCTTGATAGCAATTCATCGTACAGCGGGACGAGCTTATTTTTTAGCTCCTTGCCTATTTCGCTTTCGAAAAAGCCGGAATTTTTTGTTATTTCGGCATCGCGCAGCAGCTTCGCCGCACATTCATCGAGCAGGAGGTTGCGCTCGACAACAACCTGGAGCGTTTTATAGAGTGCCATCATCTCGTTGACAAGCTTTTCATCGCTTTTTTCGCCGGTGAAATTATCCGCCAACAAGAAAAACTCGGGAGATTCTTGCTCGTATCCCTCTTTTATTAAATTCTCCGTAACACGTCTTAACAAGAGATTACTTTCTATCTCGTCGATAACGCGAACACGAGGAGAGATACCGAGCAGAGCAAAATTTTCCTTTACCAAGCGCAAGCAATAGGAAGAAATTGTGCAAACGTTGGCTTCGGAAATTAAATTAAGCTGGTTATAAAGATGCTTTTTGGAGGGGTTATTTCCATACGCCTCGACAAGCTTATCATAGAGCTTTGTTTTTATATCCGCCGCGGCGCTGTTCATAAAGGTTACGATAAGAAATTTTGTTATATCCTCGCCTTCCATAACGCGTTGCAAAACGCGCTCGGTTAGCACGGTTGTCTTACCGCTACCCGCGCCTGCGCTTACAAGAAGGTCCTTTTGGCGCGTGGTTATAGCGTTAATCTGTTGTTGTGTTGCCTTCATCGCCATCGTCCTCCTTTTTGTTTTTACTGCGGCACAATTCGCCCAAGGGGCAATATTTACAAGCGCTATCGGCACCCTCGATATCCTTGGGCGCGACATCCATCTTACCGCAGAACACGTCTGATGCTAAATTTTCTAAGTCGGAGGCCAAGCGG
>JAZRTL010000306.1:0-5320 GCA_045652025.1 Eubacteriales bacterium | reverse complement strand
GATCGACCTCATCGGGAGTGGGCTCTTTACCGTTCCAAATAACCTTTGCTTCGCAATCGCCAAGCCAAGTTTCTTCCCAACCGTTAGGCATTTCATCGGCATCACAACGTATTTCTTCCATACGATTGCAATAATTAAACGCTTTATTGCCAATCGTTTCTACTGACTTAGGAATACTAATAGTCTTTAAATTATAGCATTGCTCAAACGCGCTGTTACCGATAGAGGTTACGGCAGAAGGAATATTAATTTCTTTTAAGTCCTCGCAATAGAAAAACGCTTCGTTTCCGATAGTAACGATAGAATTTGGAAGCTCGACTTTATTTATGCTGATGCAATAATAAAGCATTCTTTCGGGGACAGCCGTTATAGTCGAAGGGATATTTATGCTTGTAAGCGCAGAGCAAATACCAAAGCATTCCTTCTCCAAAGCTTCTACCGTTGAGGGTATATTCATCGATTGCAATTTACCGCAATTATAAAAAGCTCTTTTATTAATCTTTTTTAAACCCTCGGGAAGCGTTATATTTTCGATATACACCGAGGATTTAAAAGCATTTTCGCCGATTTCGGTAACGGGAAGACCGTGAGCGGTTTTGGGGATAACGACCGAGGTTCTTGAGCTTAATCTATTATATTTGCTAACAGTATAGGAAATTCCGTCGCTGTTAAGCTTATAGGTTACTTCCTGCTCGTCGATAAATTCTGCGGGAGCGGAGTTGGGGTCATAACCCCAAATTATCTGTGTATAATAAGCGGATTGAACGGCGCCTGCCCAATAGTCCGACCAGCCCTCAGGTTTAGATTCGGCACCGCAATACACGTATTTAAGCGAAGACATACCATTAAGCACATAGCCGTCCATAGTGGTAACGGAAGCAGGAATATAGAGGTTAACGATACTGCTACAGTTCTTAAATGCACTATCTCCGATTTCGACAACGGTATCGGGAATTGTTATGGATTTTAGAGCCGAGCAACCCTCAAACGCTCTATCGTCTATAAGTTGAACACCGCTTGGAATATAAACGTATTCAAGCTTTGTAAGATTTAAAAAGCTGTTATAGGTAATACCATGGATATTGTTACCGATAGTAACACTTTTAAGGTTAACACAATCGCTAAAGGCGTTGTAGCTCCAGCCCTTAACGGGAAGACCGTTAAAGGTATCGGGTATAACGATTACGGTTGCGTCGGAATCGCAATTTACGATAACGTAATATTCGTTATCCCCTCTTATAGCAAATTCCAGCCCTTGCGAATCGCTTTCGGCAAGCGCGGTAGAAAACAGCAAGGGGAAGACCGAAACCGACAATAGCGATACGGTCAATATTAAAATTATTAGCTTCTTCATTGAATGACCTCCTAATGAATTTAAAGGGATTATAGCACAAGCAAGTTATTATTTCAAGTACCCGAAGTATTTTTTTACAATTTAGCCATATACTTATATCAAGTAGATGAAGTACGGTGGTGTTTATATGCATTTAAATGCGGCGATAGCAAAGCGTATTGTTGAGCTTTGCGAAGAAAGAAAAATGACACAATATCAATTAGCGATGAAAAGCGGTGTTCCGCAATCCACCTTAAGCACGGTTTTAAAATGTAAATTCCCCAGTATGAAAATGAGAATAATTTACGAAATTTGCGAAGGGTTTGAAATTACTTTATTTGATTTTTTCAATTCCCCGCTGTTTGAGCGCGAAAATTTAATTGATTAAGCTTTATAACATAAGGAACGTAAGCGTTCCTTTTTGTTTTTTGTCGAACGGTTTTTTAGGGTTACGGAGGGCAGGTTTTCGTTACTTCTTGATTTTTTGATAAAAAAGTTGTATAATATAACGGAAAGTATAACAAATTTGCGCAAAGGAGAAGAAAAATGAAAAAAACCTATTCGGCGATTACACCGTATATTGAAAAAATGGCAGACCTTTCTAACCGCAACAACAGTATTAAGCCGGAAATGTATATTGAGCACCGCGTTAACCGCGGATTGCGCGACCTTAAGGGCAACGGCGTTGTTACGGGTTTAACCGAGGTTTCGACCATTACCGCAAAGAAAATTAACGAAAACGGCGAAGCCATTCCTTGCGAGGGCGAGCTCAGATACAGAGGTATTAACGTTAGAGATCTTGTTGACGGATTTTCGAAGGACAACCGTTTTGGATTTGAGGAAACCGTTTATTTGCTTTTATTCTCCCAGCTTCCCAACCAAGAGGAGCTTGCAGAATTTACAAAGCAATTAAGCGCTTACAGAAGCTTACCCAAATCCTTTGTTCGCGATATGATTTTAAAAGCACCCGGCAAGGATATGATGAACATCCTTTCGCGTTGTGTTTTGGCTTTATACGCTTACGATGACAACCCCGACGATATTTCGGTACAAAACGTCTTGCGCCAGAGCATGCAAATGATTTCTATGTTCCCCTTGCTTGCGGTATATGCTTACCAATCCTACCGCCATTATCACAGAGGCAAGAGCTTACATATTCGCCTGCCCAAGCCGCAATATTCCACCGCCGAAAATCTTTTACACATTCTTAGAAAGGACGGCACCTTTACCGATTTGGAGGCAAAGGTTCTTGACCTTGCACTCGTTTTGCACGCAGAGCACGGCGGCGGCAACAACTCTACCTTTACCACCCACGTTGTAACCTCCTCCGGCACCGACACCTATTCCGCTATTGCGGCGGCGCTCGGCTCGCTTAAGGGTCCCCGCCACGGCGGTGCGAACATTAAGGTTGTTAAGATGTTCGACGATATGAAGAAAAAGGTTAAGATTAAGAACGACGACGAGATTAAAGCTTATCTTAAGCGTCTTTTAGATAAAGAGGAATTTGACAAGGCGGGCTTGATTTACGGTATGGGACACGCGGTTTATTCGCTTTCCGACCCGAGAGCCGATATTCTTAAGCTTTGCGCCAAGGAGCTTTCGATTGCAAAGGGCAAGCAAGAGGATTATGCGCTTTACGAAAAGGTTGCAAGCTTTGCGCCCGACATTATTGCAGAGAAGCGAAAGATGTACAAGGGTGTTAGCCCGAACGTCGACTTCTATTCCGGCTTGATTTATAAGATGCTTGGTTTACCCGACGAGCTTTATACCCCCATTTTTGCGGTTTCGAGAATTGCGGGCTGGTGTGCACACCGCATTGAAGAAATTCAAAATGCAGGCAAGATTATTCGTCCCGCTTACATTAGCGTTGTTGACGACAAGGATTATACCCTTCTTAGCGACAGATAACAATTACCCCCAAGAACCTTTACGGCTTCTTGAGGATCCCGTATTCACCCCAAGAACCCTTACGGCTTCTTGAGGACCCCGTAACAAAAGCCGTTACTACGTTTTATCGTAGCGACGGCTTTTCTTTTTGTAATTTATTTTGGTTATTAGTTTTTTGATATAATCACTTGATTTTTTTGATAACGTATGTTATAAATATTGATATAACCCCTAACGGGAGGATATTATGAACATTATTCACTTAAAATACGCTATTGAGGTTGCAAAGGTTGGCTCGATAAACAAGGCGAGCGAGAATTTGGGTATGGCTCAGCCGAACATCAGCAGAGCTATTAAGGACCTTGAGGCAGACGTTGGAATTGCGATTTTTGACCGTTCCACAAAGGGTATGAACCTTACCCCCGAGGGAAAGGAATTTATTGCATACGCTCAAAAGGTGCTTTACCAGCTCGACGAGCTTGAAAATATGTATAAGGGCGTTGCCGCGGGAAGACAGAAGTTTTCTGTTTCCACCCCGAGAGCCGGCTATATTGCCGAGGCGTTTTCTGATTTTTCGCAAAGCGTTAAGGGAAGCTCCGCGAAAATTTCGTTTAAGCAAACGGGCGCGCACAACACAATTCGCAACGTTATTTCGGCGGACAGCAAGCTTGGTATTATTAGGTTCGAGGCGAGCGCCGACAAATATTTTAAGGATATGCTTACCGAAAAGGGCTTATGCTACGAGCCGATAGCGAGCTTTAGCTACGTTGTTTTGATGAGCAAGGAAAGCGAGCTTTGTTCGCTTGATGCGATTAGCGAGCAAGACCTTAAGCAGATGATTCAGATAACCCACAACGACCCTTACGCCGTTACGCTTTCGGCGATGAACGCCCACAAGGAAGACCTTCAGGAAAATTCAGACAGATGTATTTATATTCTTGACACCGCGGGACAGCTGGAGCTTCTTTCGGCAAACAAGGATACTTATATGTGGGTTTCCCCTGCCCCGAATTCGCTACTTGAGCGTTACGGGTTGGTTCAAAAATCCGCCTCGTTTAACAACGAGAAATATATGGACGTTTTGATTTACCGTAACGATTATAAGCTCACCTCGCTTGACAAGCTTTTTATTGAAAAGGTTCGTAGCGCGGGAAAGAAATATTTATAAAACAAAAAAACTCGGAGAACGATTACTCCGAGTTTTGTTTTGTTTGTTTTATGCTTCTTTTTTAAGGTTTAAAAGTCTTAGTATTACGGGGCAAAGAACAATGTTGGTCGCAAGCTCGAAAAGGAAGTTACCGCCCACAAGACCAAGGAACATATATTGAACAGCGCTTTGGAAGCCAAACGATGCAGCCCAAGCCGAAACGGTATCCATAAAGAAAACAACACAGCCGATCAAAAACACGCCTGTATTAACAAGCGGGCATACGATAGCCGCAAGTATTATTGCAACATAACGGTTTTTTGCTTCGAACAGCTTATAAACCACAGCAGCAGCAAGACCGCACAGGGTACCCTTTAACAAAACAGTAACGATTGTACCAAACACGTCGATCGCAAGGAATGCCGCAGCATCACCGCTAAGCAAAACAGCCACACCGAAAACGAAGCCGAGCCAAGTTCCTATTCTTACGCCACATTTCGATGCACCGATAATTATAGGCACCAAAACCAAGGAAATAGAGAACATTCCGAACCTTATAAACGAGCCCAAAAGCTGAAGAACTATAACCACCGCGGTTAATATTGCTCCGAGCACAAGCACTTCGGTTGACATACGATTTTTATTTAATTTCATAATAACTCCTCCTCTTTTCTTATTTGGATTATAGCACTTATTTTCATCATTTTCAATAGCCGCAAACCAATATTTTTTTATTTTTGAAAAACGACAATAAAAAAGGGTGAAATTACCACGTTTTTGATATTTTCTACAAACGCCGAAAGTCCTTGATTTTCAACGGTTTTTCGGCATCGCTAAATGATATATCAATATATATAATATCGATATGCCATTCTCATAATTCCCAAACCGTTTATTTTTTGATAGAATTATGTCGAGAAATTAGGATGGGATAATTATGTCCGGAAAAGGAG
>JAZRTL010000305.1:0-4123 GCA_045652025.1 Eubacteriales bacterium | reverse complement strand
ATTTTCCTTTTCTGTAACCGAAAAGGAAGAGGTCATTTCGCAAGGAACGCAACCCTGTTCGCTTTCCTCAGCAACGTATTTAAGTCTAAAGTCAGCACCCTTGAATTCCTCTATTTCGCCCAAAAGCTCCAAAACCGCTTCGTCGGTGATTTCGAGCGTGGCAGTCGAATCGGTTTTCACAAAAAGAGTATCTAACCTGCCCTCTTGTATAAGCGAGGTGATTTTATTAGAGGAATCGGAAACGCGACGGGAGAGCTCCTGCTGTATTACAGCGTTTTCGTCAACGCCCAAATCGGTATCGAGATTTTCCTCTGCAAGAGGGAAAAGGATAGGCGCATCGAAAAGCTCTTTAAAATGAACGTAAACCGCCTCGGTGTTGCCGCCAAAGGAGGTGATAAGCTTTTCTTCGCCGACGATAATATCGGCAATGCCCGTAAATTGTTGTTTAAAATAATCAAGGTCAAAATCGATCTTTAAATCCTTGTCGTTTTCGCCCTTAATAACCGTTTCGCCGATAATATCAACAACCGCTTCGGTTTGGGTTGTGTTAAAATCAAAGGCGTTAAAAATAATTTCCTTTGCGGTTGCGGGCTCAGGACTTACGTTGACTTCGGGCTCGCTTTGCCTTTCGCAACCGAAAAACAAAGTACCCCCAAGTAAAATCGAAATTGCAATAAGAATTGACAAACCTTTTTTCATAGCGGTACTCCTTTTATTTATTTGATTTTTTTGTTCTTAAATATATCACGCCGAAAACTATTAAAAGCCCAAAGACAACACCGGCAAAATCTATAAGAACGTCGGTAATTTGCGGACTTCTGCCCTCGGTAATACGTTGCATAATAAATTCATCCGCAACTGCAACCAAAAGGCAATATAACGGCGCAAAAAACGTAATTTTTCTTTTGCTTGGGTTATAAAGCGCAAAAAACGCCAAAAGACCCAAAACAAAATATTCGCCAAAATGGGCAAGCTTTCTTATAAGCACAAAAAGCAAATCCGCATCGGCTTTAATTCCAACTAAATTAAATGCCGAAATGGCAATATCAACGAAAAAATTACTTTGCTTTGCCGATTGCTCTCCGGCAGTAAGCGAGTTTGCAAAAATAAATATCGTAAACGCCGCGGTAAGAAACAAAAATATAATACGGCGTATTTTTTGCCTATTCCTCATCGTTTAACATCTCTTCCGCAACGCTAAGCACGGCATCGGTAATATTAACACCGCCCAAAATGCGCGCAAGCTCGTCCCGTCTGCCGCTTCTGTCAAGCTTTGTAACGGTTGTAACGGTGCGGTTTTCGGCTTCCTGCTTCGCAATTTTGTAATGCGCGTCTGCCTTTGCCGCAAGAATTGCAGAGTGGGTAACGCAAATAACCTGTGTTTTACCGCCGTCTGCCGCCTTTTTAAGACGAATACCAATCTTTTCGCTCGTCTTGCCCGAAACGCCCGCGTCTATCTCGTCGAATATAAGCGTTCCAATCGATTCGGTATCTGCAAAAACGCATTTTAGACAAAGCATAATTCTCGTAAGCTCACCGCCCGAAGCAATCTTCGCCATCGGCTTTGGAGCCTCGCCCTTGTTTGCGCTAATTAAAAATTCAACCGCCTCGCCGCCGAATTCACAAAAATCGTCAAGCGGGGTAATGCTAACCTCAAATTTAACGTTCGGCATATCAAGCTCGGCAAGCTCCTCGGTCATACGGCTACAAAGCGTAACCGAAGCCGCTCTTCTCGTTTCTCTAAGCTCGCTTGCCGCTTTTCTTAATTTAATCGTCGCGTTGTTAAGCTCGCTTTCAAGTCGCGCCTTTTCCTCCTCGAAGTTTTCGTTAACCTCAAGCTCGGCGGACCATTGTTCCAAAAGGGTAGGGAATTCGTCCGCTTCGGCGCGGTACTTCGCTTCCAATTTCTTAATTAATTCAATGCGGGATTCACATTCGTCAAGTCGAGCATCAACGTTTTCGTCGTCGCAATCCAAATAGCCCTTTGCCGTTTCCGCAACGTCAATAAGCTCGTATTTTGCGCTTTCAAGACGCGCGCAAATATCGCTCGCCTCGGGTATAATTCCGTCCAACGCGGAAATTGCGCTAAGCGCCGTGTCTACCGCCTCGACTGCCGAGCCGTCGCGCCCGTAAAGCGCGCCGTAAGCTTCGCCCGCGCGGGTAATAATACGCTCGCTGTTTGCAAGCCGCTTTCTTTCGGCAATAAGCTCTTCCTTTTCGCCCTTTTTAATATCGGCGTTTTTAAGCTCGTTAATGCGGTATTTAAGCATATCAACCTTAAACTCGCGGTCGCGGCTGTCGCGGTCAAGCGAGCTTAAGCTGCTTTTTATGTTACAATATTCGTTGTATTTTTCGGTGTAGCTTTCAAAAACGGCGCGGTTGTCGGCAAAGGAATCCAACATCTCGAGCTGTCTTTCGGGGTCGGCAAAGGCCTGGGTATCCTGCTGACCGTGGATAGAAAGCAAAAGCGAAACAACGGCTTTGAGCTTTGAAATCGGAACCGTTCTGCCGTTTATCTTTGCGCCGGATTTGCCGTCGCGGGTAATTCTTCGCGTAACGGTAACGCTTCCGTCATCCTCGGGCTCGATATCCTGCTCTAAAAGCGCTTTTTTAACGCTTTCGTCGGTAATTTCAAAAATACCCTCGACTAACGCGCTTTCCTCGCCGGTGCGAATAATGTCCTTGTCGCTTCTTGCACCGCAAAGCAAGCCAAGCGAATCGATAATAATACTTTTACCCGCGCCGGTTTCGCCCGTAAAGGCGCAAAATCCACCGCAAAGCTCCAACGAGATTCGCTTAATAAGTGCAATATTTTCTATATAAATCGAAAGCAACATAAATCTACACCCTAATAAATTAAAATCGGTTCTTATCCAATAAGCTCGTTAAGCTTTTCGGTGACCTTTTCTGCACAAAGGTTGTCGTGGGCGATAATAAGTAGGGTATCGTCCCCCGCAAGAGTGCCTAAAATGCCGTCGAGCTCAAGTGCGTCTATCGCCGCGCCCGCCGCAGAGCCCATACCTGTATAGGTCTTAACGACAATAAGGTTGTTGGCACAATTAACCTTGGAAACCGCCTGCTTTAAAATAAGCGCAAACTTTCCGCTTATCTCGGAGCTTTCCTTGTCCTTGCCAACGCGGTATTTATAAACGCCGTCCGCGCCCTCTGCTTTAATAATACCAAGCTCGCGTATATCGCGTGAAACGGTTGCTTGGGTAACGTTAAAGCCGTGGCTTTTAAGCAATTCCTGTAATTCTTCCTGACGGTCGATATTGTTCGTTTTTATAAGCTCGATAATTTTTTGCTGTCTGGAATTTTTCATCTTAATATCCCTTTTTTACGACATCTTTTTATAAAGTGTTTCGTAAAATGCGTCCTTTTTAAGTTTAATAAGCTCCAAGCTGTCGTTTGATTTTGTAACCTTAACGATATCGCCGTAGGCAAGCTCACAAACAGTTCTTCCGTCCGAAAGCAAGATGTTTTGCTTTTCGTTGTCGGAGTTTATGTTAACCGCCTCGAGCGTTGAATTAGCCGAAAAAACCATCGGCCTCGTTGCTAAAACGTGGGGGCAGATAGGACAAACGCAAATCGCCTCTAACTTTGTATCAACAATCGGGCCACCCGCGCTCATCGCATAAGCGCTCGAGCCCGTAGGAGTTGCGATAATAATACCGTCTGCGCGGTAAAGGCAAACCCTTGCGCCGTCGCAATCAAGCGCAACGCTCGCAATAGGGCCGTCGGCTTGCCTTGTAACAACAACCTCGTTAAGCGATTTACATTCCGCAACGGTTTTTCCGTTTCGAATAACCTCTGCGGAAATAAGCATTCTCTTTTCGGTTTCAAACCCGCTCTTTAAAAGCGATAAAAGTCCAAGCTCGCCCTTTTCAAGCCCGCTCATATAACCGAGGGTGCCAAAGTTTATCGACATAATCGGTTTTTTCGCTTGGTATGCAATGCGCGAAGCGTTTAACATCGTGCCGTCGCCGCCTAGCGCGATAACCGCATCAAACTGCTGCTTCTCGCCCTCGATATAGCGAACCGATTGCATTCCGTAGGAAGCAAGCATATCCTCTACTTCTTTTATTTCGTTTTCGTGAGTAAATGCACCTTCAAGTCTTGCCTT
>JAZRTL010000304.1:0-1071 GCA_045652025.1 Eubacteriales bacterium | reverse complement strand
GTCATATCCGTCGTTGCCGTCATAAGCCGTTTTAGCGTTTCCTTTTCTGTGTTTGAATGCGAAACGATAAAATCAATAATCCGCTCCTGCATCCTGTAAAGATTTTCGAACGTTTGGGGAACGCCGATAACAAGACCGTTAAATCTAACGGGGTGGAGTGTCATCGTTGCGCTTGGAACGATAAAGGATTTTTTAGCCGAAACCGCAAGCGGAACGCCGATCGAATGCCCTCCGCCGAGAATAAGCGAAACGGTCGGCTTTGTCATTCCCGCAACCAATTCCGCGATAGCAAGCCCCGCTTCAATATCTCCGCCGATAGTGTTAATTAATAACAAAAGACCTTCTATTTCGTCGTTTTCCTCAACCGCAACCAAGGCGGGAATGCATTGCTCGTATTTTGTCGATTTCGTTTGGGGCGAGGCCGAAAAATGCCCTTCTATCTGCCCCGCTATAACCATCGAATGAATACAATATCCGTTTCTGCTCGTTGTAACGTTAACGTCGGGAATAGGCGGGGCGGTCTCGCCTTGCTCGCGCCCTTCTTCAAAATTATAGCTTTCCATAAAAATTCCTTTTTGCTTTTTCGTTATTATTTCAAAACTAAAAAATTCTATTCGGAATAAAAATCTTCCAAATGCCGATAATAACAAAAAAATAATTACGGGAGGTTTTTATGGCAAAATCTTTGCTTAAACAGCTTAAAGGGTCATATAACGTAATAATAAAAAATCTTTCGGATTCAAGCGCGTGGCTACGCGATAATTTTTATGTAATCGATAAATATTACCGCGGAATCAAAGCCGAAAAAAATGCGCTTTCGGAGAGGGAAATATATAAGCTTGTAGATGTTTGTTGCGAGCGGAACGATTATAATTTAACCCCCGAGCTGCTCGTTTCGTTTTTAAACGCCCAAAGCAAAAGCTTTGGTTATTTCGAGTTATGTGCAATAAAAACGTTAATTGCGGCAAGGGCAATAAACAAAATTGCCGAGGTTATTAGCGAGGATAAAAACGGCTTTTTGTTGCCGAACGCTATAAAGCTTTTAATTTCCTTGTCTAACCCGCGATATGA
>JAZRTL010000303.1:0-2355 GCA_045652025.1 Eubacteriales bacterium | reverse complement strand
GTCGGTGTTAATTTCCTCGATATCCATCGTAGCGATAATAAGACGCAACTGACCAAAGATAATATCCTTTGCAAGCTCCTGAATTTCGGGGAGCTGTAAGCCCAAAAGGCGTTCTGCCGCGTTTTGCATAACGCTTGGCTCGGTAGAAATACCAACCGTAAAGCGAGAAGGAACGTCAATACGAATGTTCTGTCTTGAAAGTGCGTTCTTTAGGTCAACGGGAATCGAAAGGGGAGTAAGGTCCAAAAATTCATACGCCTGAATAACGGGAACGATGAATGCCGCACCACCGTGAATACACTTTGCCGACCTCGAAGAGCCGTCCTTGTTTTTACCTACTCTACCGTAAATTACCATAATCTTATCCGAGGGGCATTTCTTGTACCTCGAAAAGAACCAAAGCACCAAAGAGAACAGCAATAGTCCGATTACAGACAATAGAATAATTGTGTTTTCCATCATAAAACTCCTTTAAAAAGTATTATATTATATTTTTTCTTTTAACGATTAAGGTTTCTTCACCGGATATGCCAACCACGGTAACCTCTTCGCCGCGCTCGATAACCGTTTCTTCGTCGGTAACCGCGTTCTTTTCGCAAAGCTTACCTTGGATTATAGCGCTTATTTTGCCTTTTCCTGTGCGGGACGGCGGAATTCTTAAATAAACCGTTCCGCTAACGCCCAAAGCATCGCGTATGTCCTCTGTACCGTCGTATTGAAGCTTGAATAACCATTTCATAATTAAAGCTATCGAAACGGTTGCAAGCGCGCCCGCGGCAACCGAAATCAAAACCGAAACGATAACCGAAAGCCCTGCGCCGATACAAATTATACCAACCCAGCCAAGCACCGAGAAGAAGGCAACCAACCCGCGAAGCGTGAATACCCTAAGCCCCGCATCAACATCGCCATCGATATCGCCGTCGTCTAAATCGGCATCACCCTCGGCAGAAGCGTCTGCATCGTCGCCGCCTAAGCCAATAAGAGTAAGTATAAGCTGTACAATTAATATAACCGTTGCAGGTATTGCAATACAAGCAAATATCTGGCCAACGTCGCCCAAAGCTAACCACCAATCAACCATAAAAAGTCCTCCTGCTAAATTAATCGAGCGTGTTTAAAATCGCTTCCGCTCGTTTTTGAAGAGTTGCCGCAAAGTGCGCGTTTAACATAACCGCAAGCACCTTAACAAGCCGTTTTTTCGCACCGGGGAAGGGTTCTTTAAAATCGCTAACGACCGTTTCGATCGCCTTAACGATAGCTTTACCGCCGTCGATAACCGTATCTACCGCGTTTACCGCGCTTATGTAATAAAGATAAAGCGCGTAATCATCGATAATATCGTCGCTTTCATCGTCCAACCGACCGTTTATATAAGAAAGTAAACCGGTTATTTTTTCTATCTGCAAGCAATCGCGTAGCATATTAATTATCGCAATCCTGCAAAACTGCCGTTGGGTGTAAAGCTTCTTTTGCGGCGGTGTTAAAAAACCTCTTTTAACCCAGTTTTGTATCATATATGGCTCAAGCCCCGTTAAACGGGCAACCTGCGACATCATCAGGCCTCCGCAAGCAAAAGCGTTGTCCAAAAAGACCTTCGCGTCTTTAGCATCGGACACCGTAAGCTCAATCGTCGTGCCGGGAAGTTTGTCGATCATATTTTGCGCCTCCCTTCTGTTTACGCTTTAAGTGTATCACACAATCAAGTGATTGTCAAGAACAATCGTAAGATTATTTTTGTTTTTTTGTTGCTGTTGACAATTCGTTTCCAAGGGTTTAAAATATATGTAGAATTTTGTAGTTACCCGAAAGGAAAGGTTATGGAAAAAATTATTTTAGAAAACGAAAATTTGTCGGTTTCGGTTCTTACCTTGGGCGCAATAGTCCAAAATATCACCGCTTTTGGTATTTCTGTTGCGGCGGGGTTCGATACAGAGGAGGAATATCTTAACGATACCTGCTATTTCGGCGCGTTGGTCGGCAGAACGGCAAACCGCACGGGTAACGATAATAAAATAGATGGCGAGCTTATCCCGCTTCCGCTTAACGAAAAGGGAATTAACCACCTTCACGGTGGCGAAAACGGCTTTAACCGAAAGCGCTTTAGTGTTGTAAGCCAATCCAAAACCGCTGTAACGCTCGAATATTTCTCGCCCGATGGCGAGGAGGGCTACCCCGGTAACCTTAAAACAAGCGTAACCTATTCGCTCGTAGGCGATAGCTTGCTTATTTCTTATACCGCTACAACCGATAAGCCCACTTGGGTAAATCTAACCAACCATACCTATTTTAACCCACACGGTATTAATAACGAGTTTGGCGCACGCCTCGGCGGCGTGATTGTTGCAGTTTATG
>JAZRTL010000302.1:0-11388 GCA_045652025.1 Eubacteriales bacterium | reverse complement strand
AAGGACGACGTTTCGCTCTTTTGTAAAAAGTTCGATTACCGCTTCGATGATCTCCCTTGGGGCGAATCGAAGGATTCCGTCGAGCGTAGCTTAAAGTTCCTAAACGGCGACGATGTGATTAAATAAAAATGTATAAATTTAAGGAAGGTTAACCCCTTCCTTTTTGTTTTGCAAAAGCAAAAATCCACCAAAAAATTAAGCGTTTGCCGTCGAAAAATGCGGTTTGATTTTATATTGTAAAATTCGGATGAAAAAGGGGTGAATTTTGGATGTATATTTTCAAAAATATACATCGGTTTTGTTTACATAATTCGCCAACGCTAATGCGTTATGGAACCTATTTATCCACATTGTCCACATAGTTTTCCACCATATAAAGCCCGAAAACGCTTGATTTTCGGTTGGTAGGTGTGGATAAGAGAGAGTTTTCCACCGATTTATCCACATTTTCCACCAAACATTATGTAATATACAACGCTTACCGATTAGCAAAAAATTGTTGTTAAAAATCGAAAAAATCGGTAAAAAATCATACCGATTTTGTCGCAAATGCATTCAAATTTGTTTTTGCTCTTTCGCCCGCAAGAAATTCGTAATACCCCTGCGAAGCGATCATCGCGGCGTTATCTCCGCAAAGCTTAAGCGGGGGTAAATAGAGCTTTGCGCCAAAGCGCTCTGCCGTTTCTGCAACGGCTTGGCGAAGGTGCGAGTTTGCGGCAACACCGCCCGCAAGAACGACGTTACAACCGCCTTCCTTGCTAAACAAAAGCTCAAGACGGGAGGTGATTGTTTTTATAAGCGCGTTTGTAAACGAAGCGGCAATATCCGCCTTAAATTCATCGTCAACAACTCTTCCGCGCGCCTTTTCGGTATGGACGAGGTTAATAACCGCGGTCTTAAGACCCGAAAAGGTAAAATCGTATTCCGCGTTTTCAACAGTACCTACGGGGAATTTATATTTATTCTTATCGCCGATGCCCGCAAGCTTGTCCATCGCCGCGCCACCCGGATAGGGTAGTCCAAGCACGCGCGCGCATTTATCAAACGCTTCGCCCGCGGCATCATCGCGAGTGTAGCCGATAAGCGAATATTCGGTGTAATCGGTAACCCTCATAAGCGAGGTATGCCCGCCCGAAACAACCAAAGCAACAAAAGGCGGCTTTAGCTCTTCGTGTACCAAATAGTTCGCCGCAACGTGTCCGCGGATGTGGTGAACGGGAATTAGCGGCTTGCCGGAGGAAAACGCCAACCCCTTTGCAAAGGAAACGCCGGTAAGCAACGCGCCGATAAGACCGGGAGCGTTGGTAACCGCAATCGCATCGATATCGTTAATAGTAACTCCCGCCTGCGAAAGCGCGTTTTTAACAACACCGCAAATCGCCTCGGTATGTGCGCGGGAGGCAATTTCGGGAACAACCCCGCCGTAAAGCGCGTGGATATCTATTTGCGAGGCAACAACCGAGGAAAGTACGGTTCTGCCGTCCTCAACGACCGCCGCCGCGGTTTCATCGCAGGAGGATTCTATACCTAAAATTTTCATATCTTCTTCTCCATAATAATTGCCGCAAAATCTCCGTAAAAGCCCTTGCGAAGCCCAACGCGGACCATCCCGCATTTCTCATAAAGCTTTAGGGCAGGGGTGTTGTTTTCGGCAACCTCTAAGGTTATGGTCTTGCAACCCCTTTGGGCAGCGTTTTTAATAATTTCGGCCATAATGCCAAAGCCAACGCCTTTTCCGCGGTAATCGGGCAAAACCGCAACGTTCATAATTTGTGCCTCGTCAAGCACAAAATAAACCGAGCCAATCCCGCAAAGAGCGTCTTGGTTAAAGGCGCAAATATAAAGCGCGTTTTCGCCTAAATTTCTAATGCTTTGCTCCGACCAGCAGGTGTCAAGACAAACACGTTCGAGCTTTGCCGCAAGGGCGCATTCTTCGCCCTTGGGCGCGCGGTAGCAAATTTCCATTATTCGCCCACCATACGAACAATAACTTCGCGCGGGCAATAAACGGTTTTGTTGTTTGCGCTGTCCCTTAAAAAGTACCTACCGTTATATCCAAAGAAGGAAACAAGGTAATAAAGACCGGGGTAATCCTGCGATAGCATACGGAAATACGAAAGGTCGGTAATATCCTTTTCGGTAGCGGGAACATCGACCGATTCGCCGTTGGTAAGATGCTCGGCAATAAGCTCGCAAAGCCAGGTGTCCTCGCTGGGATTATGCTCCTTTAATTCGTCGGGAAGATATTTGTTGTCTGCCCAAAACGAGGTAATATAACCCGTGTTGGAGGAATTATAAATCGAAGCGCTTATCGGCTTAAATTCCGAAATTGTGGGTTCTTTAACCTCTTTGTTGTGAACAAGGAAGTAAAATCCGTTTTCGTTATAACAAAGGAAGCTTTCGGGGTTTTCATATTCAACCTTATAAAAAACCGTCTTGCTGCCGTCGCGGTTTTCAACGCTTAAATATTCTATCGGCTCTTTGGTATCCACATCGGTTTCGGGGTTAACGGGGTAAAGACCCATCGGGGTGCAATAAACATATTCAATACCCGTTTCGGTATCGATAAAGCCCTCTTCGGTGTTTTTGCCCGTGCGGCTGCAACCGATAAGCAATAAAAATGAAATAGCAAGTAAAAAAGCAAGAATTCTTTTCATATAAGTAATTAATATCCGATCTGACCTAAGCTGTCGTCGTTTTCTATCCAATCGTTAACGTTGTAAATGGTATATTCATCCTTGTTCTCGCGAACGATAACGCGCGCAATACCCGCGTTAATAACCAACCTTTTACACATCTGACAGCTTGTTGTACCGCCAACAAGCTCGCCGGTTTTAGCGTCGATACAAGCTAAATAAAGGTCGCTTCCGAGCATCCTTTCTCTCGGTGCGGCAATAATCGCGTTCGCTTCGGCGTGAACCGAACGGCAAAGCTCGTATCTTTCTCCGCGGGGGATGTTCATCTGCTCGCGAAGACAAAACTTCATATCACAGCAATTCTTTCTCCCTCTCGGCGCGCCCGCGTATCCGGTGGAAATAATAACGTCGTCCTTAACGATAATCGCGCCGAACTTACGGCGAAGGCAGGTGCCGCGCTCGGTAACCGTTTGGGCAATATCAAGATAATAGTTAATTTTGTTTCTTCTTTCTTCCATAATTAAAATCCTTTTCGGTTTTTTATAATTATAATTAATTTCTATTAAAAATCAATATCATAAAACGCAAACGTAGCTAAGACGGTTGCTTCCGTCGGGCATACCGCCCTTAAACGCCTTGCAATTAAGAAAACCGCATTTTTTAAGCAACGCTTGCATTCTTAAATTCTTTTCCGAAACGTCGGCGTAGATGCGCGTTAAGCCAAGCTCCTTTTGAGCGTATTTTTTAATAAGCGTAATCGCTTCGGTGCCAAAGCCCTTGTTTCTGTGTGCTTCGGTCGCAAGAAACAAATCAAGCTCGCAACGCTTTTCCGAAAAAACAATCCTTAAAAGCGTTAACGCGCCGATAACCTCGTCGCTTTTCGAGAAAATGCCAAGCATCTTTATCGTGTCGGCTTTTTCCTCCAATTTGTTAAAAAGCGCATCGACGGCTTCCTCGTTATAGCTGTATTTGGGGTTGTCGATGGGCTCGTACTTGCGCCAAAGCGCGCGCATCTCCTTTTGGTTCATATCGCGCAGGGTTATCGTTTTACCAATAAGTTCAACCATTTTTATCTCTCCTTAAATAATGCCCTCGCTTTTGCAATAAACAAAAACGAAAATCTGTAAAATAAGTATTATGGGCATTCCGTATGTAAATTTAGGTGTTTGGGTTTTATGCCTAAAAAGCTGCATCGCCGCGTAACCGCCTAAAGCGCCGCCGAACGCGCTAAAGCCAAGAAGGACCGATTCCTTAATTCTCCATTTTTTCCTTTTCGCCTTTTCCTTATCGGCAAAAAACAAAATAAAGGTGATTAGGTTAATTAACAGTAAATAAGAAGCAATAAGTTCCATAAAAGCTCACTTTCGGGGGTTTGCCTTTTTATAAAAAACAAATCCCAATATAGCAAAGGTTAAAATTATAATAATAAAAGGTATCGCACTTAAAAGCGCAACCGTTGCGGGTGCGGAAAATCCCTTGTGCTCAATAGCGCAAATGTACCCGCGGTATTCAAAGGCAACAACCCAAACCGCAACGTAGGAAATAAGTACCGAAAGCGAAAAGAATAGGTAGCTAAGCTTTTTCATCTCGTTCACCCCTTCGCCTTGTGTAAAAAGCAACCTTCCTCGTGGGAATAAATAAGACCTACGGCTTGCAAATAGGAATAAATTATCGTCGAGCCGACAAATCGCATTCCTTTTTTGTATAAATCGTTGGAAATCGCGTCCGAAATTTCGCTTTTCGTTTTTCCGCTCTCGTATATAACCGTATTGCCCGTAAAGCGCTTTAAATAGCTTGCAAACGAGCCGAATTCGTTAACAATTTCCAAAAATATTTTGCTGTTGTTAATAGCCGCTTTAATCTTTAGCTTGTTTTTAATAATGCCGTCGTTGGCTAAAAGCTCGGCAACTTTTTCTTCGCCGTATAAACAAACCTTGTCTATATCAAAACCGTCAAAAGCAACCCGAAAAGAGCTGCGCTTGTTAAGCACGCATTCCCAAGAAAGCCCCGCTTGAAAGGATTCAAGAATAAGCATTTCGTATAAATACCCGTCGTCAAGGTTCAAAATCCCCCATTCCTCGTCGTGATATTTAACGTATTCGGGGTTTTTAGCGTTGCACCAAGCACATCTTTTAATATTTTCCATTTGTTTTAACGCTTTTCGGTGTGATAACTGATAAAAACGTCTATTTTCATAATTTATCCTTACTTTTTGTTAAAATTATTGCTTGGTAAGAGAAACGACGCATTCTACGTGGTCGGTATAAGGGAACATATCGACGGGTTGGATTTTTTTAACCTTATAGCCACCCTTACGGAGCGAATAGAGATCGCGCGCGAGCGTTTCGGGGTTGCAGGAGATATAAACCACCCTTTTGGGCGAGAGCGAAACAAGACTGTTTAGAAACTTTCCGCTGCAGCCCGCACGGGGCGGGTCGGTAATTACTACGTCAACCGCTTCGCCGTTTTTGCGAAGATCGTCCATAAAATCGCCCGAATCCGCGGCAAAAAAGCGAACGTTTTTAATACCGTTAAGCTCGGCATTTACCTTTGCGTCCTTAACCGCCTCTTTGTTAATCTCAACGCCGAAAACCTCTTTTGCGCGGCTTGCCATAATAAGACCTATCGTGCCTGTGCCGCAATAAGCGTCGATAACGCGCTCCTCGCCCGAAAGGTCGGCGAACTCAAGCGCCTTTTTATAAAGAATTTCGGTTTGAACGGAATTCACCTGAAAAAAGGATTTTGGGCTTATGCGGAAGCTAAGACCAAGTAAATTTTCGGTAATATAGCCGTCGCCGTAAAGAAGCTCGCTCCTTTCGCCAAGGAAAAGCCCCTTGTCGCTATCGTTAACGTTGCGAACGACGGTGGTTATTTCGGGATGGGCGTTAAGAAGAGCGTTTATAAACGCTGAAGAAGACCTAAACTCTCCTCTGCTTGTAACCAAAACGACCATCAAGCCGTTGCCGAAATGGGCGTTGCGAACCAAAACGTGATGCAAAAAGCCCTTTCCGCTTCTTAGGTCAAAGGGGTATATCTTAAATTGCTCGCAAAGCTTTCTTACGGTAAGAATAACCTCGTCTGCCTTTTCGTTGTCCAAAAAACAGCTTGCGGTGGGAACAACCGCTCTTCTTGCCGATTGGTAAACGCCCGAAACGGTTTTCCCGTTTAACCGCGTAAACGCCATTTGAGCTTTGTTGCGGTAGTGAAGCGGGTTTTCCATCCCGATAATTTCATCAATATGGCAAAACCTTCCCAAAAGCTTAATAAGCTTCGCTTGCTTAAATGAAAGCTGCTCCTCGTATTCCATATTTTGCAGCTGACAGCCGCTGCACTTTTTGTAAAGCTGACAAATCATTATGTTTATATCCGTTCCAAATTAGAGTTGGGTTTTTTGAACCTCGATTTAATAAAGTTATAAATCGGAATTAAAACGATACATCCTGCCATAGTAAGAAGAAACGAAACTGTCCAATGGATAGGATAATTTCTTACAACGGGGATAAGGTAGTAAAATTCGGTAGAAAAGGAGCGCATAAAATAATTAAACGCCATTATTGGTAGTGTGTTGCTACCCAACCACTTTAAAAAGCGGTTTACGGGGTTGTTAAAATTCGCTGCCGATTTGCATATTAATAACAGGAAAACAGAAAGGCAAATCGCCGCAATCGAAAACAGAACAAGGTTGCCGTAGGTGTTTTCGTTCATACCGACGTTGGTTTTGTTTAGGCAAGAGGCAATAAATCCGACTATGCCCAAAAGCAAAAGTGATTTATGCTTTAAAACGTCGAACCTTTTTATTAAATAGCCGATATACATAAGGAACACCGCCGCGCCCGTTGGGGCAAGGTTAAGCGGAAGTCGAAAATCGACAAACAAATAGAGCAAATAGCTTATACCCAAAAGCGATACTGCCAAAATAGGACGCGATTTGTTAAAATACTTCATTAACGCCCAAAAGATAACACCGCCGATAAAAAGAGTCATTAAAAACCAGATAGGCGAGCAGTTGGGCATATATCTCATATCCGCATAGCAATAGAGCGTTCCCAAAACGTAGGTTTTTATCGTCGAGAGAGTAGGGACGGTATGCTTGAATATAAGGTCAAAGCCGAGCGTTAAAACGAGATTTATTGCCGCGAAAATATAAAAGGGGATTAAATAACGCTTTGCTTTGTTTAGAAGGATTTTCTTAAAGCCGAACTCGTTATATTTTTCCGGCTTATAAACGTATCCGGAGATAATGAAGAATAATGGCATATGAAAGGAATAAATCGTATCGTAAATAATCTCGGGCTTTCCGAAGGTATGACCTAAAACCACAAGAATTATTCCAATGCCTTTTGCTATGTCGAGGAAAGATGCGCGGGGCTGTAGATTAGCAGTGCATTTCATCATATATTAAACCATTCTAACGTCATATTTATTGCCCACAGCACAATTAGAAAAATACCTACGCCGTAGTTGACTTTGGATAAACCGCCATCAAGCTTGCGGTTTATATAACCAATCATAATATTTTCCAAAGCGATTAACGGGACGTATATATCACCTGCATCTTCCCAAACTTCCGTGAGCTGCAATATAACTAATGCAATGATCGCAACCGACAAAACGGTGGTGAATATCATGGCGATTTTATCGCCCTTTGATTTTTGGCTGTAGTTATCTTTTATGCCTTTAAAAAGCTTTTTCATTGTTTTCTCCCGTTAATTAAAATCAACGTCTTCCATATCGTTAAAGCAAATATAGGTTTTTCCGCGGTTAATAGAAAGCTCGTTGCCGTTCATATCGTAGAACTTAATGTAGCTTTGCTCGTTTTCCTTAACCCAATAAATTTGTTGCTTAACGCCGTTCGAGATATAATATCCAACCGAATCCTTGCCACCCTTCCAATCGATAAGGCGGTGCATATCGCCCTTTTCGTTATAAACAACGTCTTTATCAAAGGCAGTTTCGTTATGTAGAATAAAGAGGTTGGTAAACTGAAGCTGGTTGTTTGTTTTTCCGTCGTATTGGGGAACAACCTCTTTGGAATATTTATCGTAATAGGTTTTAAAATAGGTTTTCGTTTCGGAGTTGTAGCTAAAGCCGGATTCGTTGCTACCGAAGTCGATATAAATATCGGTGCATTGCTCGCCGGCAGGGGCGATAAGCTCTTCGGTTGGGTTGAACTTAAACGCGGTTTCGGTTTTATTCTCGGCAAGGTTCATATTAACCCCGTCTTTTTCAAGCACTCGGGGGAATTCGGGAGCATCGAAATAAAGAGTATGCTCCCTTTTATAGCCCGCGTCGATACGCTCTTGGTCGCGTTGGAAAAGACCGTTTTTGTCCTTGCCGCCGTCGTATTGAACTATGCCGAGCGAATTAACGTAATCGTCAATTCCGTAAAATTGACCGCAGTTGACGTAAATCGCATCGAACCCGAGCGCAAGCGCGGGGAAGTATTTACGGCAGGAGCGCACCGAGCAAACGCGGGGGATTTGGGTATAATCGGCGTAAATGCACATAAGACGTGTTTGGTAGCCCTCTACGGGAATTTCAAAAATCACGTCTGCCGCCTCGATGCCGTATTGGGGCATTGCGGCGGGGATATTGTTAACCATAATTGCAACGGGTCGCTTGCCGATAGCGTTTTCGCTAAGGTCGGCAATACCTGTTAAAAGGTTTATGTTCGTGGCCTCAGAATCGAATTCGTCGTCATCGTTCGGGGGATAGGGTATCGAAACGTACTGCTCGGTAATATCAAGCGTAACGTCGCAATTCGGCATTGTGAATACGAAGTATGTAAATTCCAAATTCGAATTTTCGGAATCGCTTTCTATTTCGGCTCCGTTGACCTTTACCACGTAATAATGCTCGGTTAGAGTTTCGAGCTTTATGGTAACGGTTTCGCCGGCGGAATATTCGGCGCGGATTTCGTTAACCGGTTTAATGCTCGTAAATTCGATTTTATATGAAGTGTTTTGCCACGCTTCGTTTGCGGATTCGTCCGAAAGTGATTGCTCGCCGTTTCCGCCGCATCCAACGAGAATAAGCATAGACATTAAAATTAAAATGATTATTTTTTTCATATCTTTTTCTTTCCTTTCACGCCCTAAAAGGACATATCGCAAATTCCGTAAGGAATTTATATCGCCGAATCGGTTCGCTCCAAAAGTACGACCGATTCTACGTGGCCGGTTCTTGGGAAGAGGTCGAACGGGGTTGCCTCGCTTGCGGTATAGCCCGCATCTTTAAACATAGCGCAGTCCCGCGCGAGCGTTGCGGGGTCGCAGGAGATATAAAGAATATATTTCGGGCTTGCCTCGATTACTGTCGCAATTACTTCCTGCTCCAAGCCCTTTCTTGGCGGGTCGAGGATTATAAGGTCGGGGTTGCCGAACCTGTTTTTACATTCCTTAACGCCGACCGAAGCATCACCGCAAACAAAAAGAGTGTTTTCTTCGCTTCTGCCGTTAAGCAGGGCGTTCTTTTTTGCATTTTCTATTGCGGAATCGATAATTTCAACCCCACAAAGCTTGTCTTCCTCGTTCGCAACGCAAATACCGATAGTACCCGCGCCGCAATAAAGGTCGAGAATAATTCTTGGCTTTTCGCTTTTTGGGATAAGCGATTTTCCATAGGAATAGAGCTTTTCCGCCATTTCGGCGTTGACTTGATAAAAGGAACGTGGGGATATCTCGAAAACCTTACCGCAAAGCGTGTCGGTAAGCGTTTCGCTACCCGCAAGGCAATAGGTTTCGTTACCGAAGATAACGTTATCGCGCCTTGAGTTGACGTTAATATGTACGCCGATAACAGAAGCAAATTGCTTTATAATCTCGTCCGCGAGGAGAGGGAGCTTTTTATGTTTTTCGGCAACCACCAAGCAAACCAAAATTTCGCCCTTGCGGTTTTTTCTCATAACTATATGGCGCAAAACGCCCTTTGCGGTTTCCTCGTTATAGGCGCGAATAAAAAGCTTTTCGGAAACGGCGGCACAATAGGAAGCAATATCGCTGAATATCTTTTCCTGAAGCGCGCAACGCTCGTGGCAAACGATACGGTGCGACCTGCGCGCATAGTAGCCGAAAATACATTCGTTCTTATCCCCTCTGCCAAAGGGATATTGTACCTTGTTTCTATATTCCGTATCTTCGCCGAAAACGGTAGGGTTAACCTTAATATCCATCCCGCCGATACGCGCAAACGCTTGCTTAACAAAGCTTTGCTTTAGCTCTAATTCCGCGGAATAGGAAATATGCTGCAGCGAGCAACCGCCGCATTTGGAAAAAACGGGGCAAGCGGGATTTATTCTTGCTTTCGAGAGGGTTAAAATCTCCTCGAGCTTTGCAAAGGAATGGCTTTTTAATTCCTTAAGTATTTTTGCGGTAATAATATCGCCGACAGCGGTATCCGCAACGAAAACCACCTTGTTATCCTGCCTTCCGACACCAAATCCATCGGGAGTAATATCGGTGATTTCCAAGCTTATAATATCATTTTTCATCTTTTGCTTTTGCCTTTTTCGTTGCAAGTTTGGTTTTTATATTGCGGTCGATTTTATCGAACAAGCTCGGTCTTGTATATAGCTCAATAAAGGGCGAAACAAGGTTGAGCGCCAAAACGATATAATATGCAAATTCAATGCTTCCGTTAACCTTGCGGAAGACGAAGATAAGAATACCCAAAAGACCGCCGAACACAATCTTTCCAAGGAAGGTAAGCGGAACGGTATGTTTTTCGTTCATCGCAAAAACCGAAACGAAGGCAATACCGCCGGTTAGCATAATGCTAAATGCATAATAGCTGCTTTCGGCATCGTTGGAGGGGAAGGAAAGTCCAAGAATTAAAATAGGGAAAAGAACCGAGAAAACTCCGGTTAGGTCGGCATTTTTGCGAATCACAAGGTAGATAAGCGAAATTAACATCGCCATAACCGCAATTTCGCCCATATTGCCGGATGCAAAGCCATAAAGCTGGGCGAACACACCGTCCTCGTAAATACTGCCGTCGGAAGTAAATTGAAGCGGGGAAAGAACGCGGTAATTATCCATCAACCTTTGGTCGATAACAAAATCGAACGCCGAAAAATATGCGAACGGCTTTGTAAACGCGGTCATCATTTTTGGGAATGCTAAATTCATTACCGCCGCAGAAAAGATATAGGGGTTAAAAAGTCGCTTTCCGCGGAGTATTTTTAAATTCTTTGCAACCGTAACCAAAGCCGAGGAAACGATAGGCGCAAAAAGCGGAACCGTAACCGGCATAGTTAATACCGCCAAAGCACCGTAGATGCAAGCCATAAAATCAAGAGCGGCTTTTTTCGGTATTTTAAAGATATACGCGCGGGTTAGAAAATCGAACCCCAAAGAAAAGGCGGCGCCGATAAGGCAAAGCATAAGCGCTCTGCCACCGAACATAAACACGCTCCAGATAATAACCGGCAAAAGCGCGACCGCCCAATCTTTAATGCGCTCGGTATCGTTTTTATTCGTATGGATATAAGGTGCAGTTTTATTTTTTGCTGACATTTTTTGCCTTTTTTCCTTTTATAAATCTTAACAAGGGGATACCGCTCGGGCAGATATATTCACAAGCACCGCAGCCAAGACATTCCTCCCTTAGCTGTTGGTTGTCGCCGAAAAGCGATTCGGCAGGGAAGAGCTTTGCGGGGCAGGCATCGGCGCATTTACCGCAGGATATGCAATCGGTTCGCCTTTTCTTATCGGGTACCGAGGTCATAACCGCAATGGTGCTGTCGGTAATCGCA
>JAZRTL010000301.1:0-1564 GCA_045652025.1 Eubacteriales bacterium | reverse complement strand
CGCCCAAATCATAATCAATGCCAAATACCTTATTGCTGCCTTTGGTATCGATATCGCCGTTAAAAGCCTCCTCACGGCGATATTTGGCAAAATCTTTTTTGCCTCGCTCGCGCAACCACCCTTTGTAAGTATTTCGCCCCGCCGTGGTGGTTAAATCGAGCTCCTTTTCCTCGCCCGCTGCATCGGTGTATTTTGCGCTTATATCCTTTGCATCGATAAATACCTCTCGGCGGTCAATTCCGCGCGCCTCCTCGGCTTGTACGGTGTCAAAAACACGCTCCGAGCCCTCGCCTTGTCCTCCGACATAAGCAAAGTTGCGGTAATTGCTTTCATCAATCGAATAATTGCCGCTTAAAAGGTTATCAAACATTTGCGAAAAAATAACGGTTGCGCTCTTATCCTTGCCTTTATAGATTTTATAAAGTAAAGATTTATCCGAGCCGATCCGCAATTTTGCGCCACATTCGTAAGCCTTTAAAAGCTCATCGGTAAAGCTTAAAAGGTTTTCGTAACTTACTTGCGTTTCCTCTATCGCTTGCGCAACCTCGCTATCCTCAACAACAAGCCCCTCAATGCGCCTTATATCGGCGGTTGCGGTTGCTCCCGCGTTATTGTTTATCAAAGCATTTACCGCCGTTTTAAGGTCGGTTGCAAGCTGCGTTTGCTTGCTTATGATACGATTTGCAAGGATTGCTTTTGCCTCGCGCCCCGTTGCGCTTATCATTACGCCGTTATCGGCATCGGTAAGCTTTTCCACCTTTTCAATGAGCCAAATATAAGGCTTGTTTGGCATCTTAATATAATTGCCATTTACAAGGCTTGCAAGGGCTCTATTTGTCGCCTTTGTATAGATTTCAAACTCACCCACGCCGTAATAAGAAAGCTCGCCCCAAAACTCGGAGGGCTCTATTAATTCAAAAGCCTTGCGAGTGTATTTATTAAGCACCTCAAAATAAGGTATCATTACTCGTACCTCCGCTTATATGAAATGTTAAAGTATATAAGCGCGGGATCGGATGCCGACATATTAAAGGTGTTTTCGCCTTGCTCTACTTGGAGCCAATCATCGCCTCGGATTGTTAGCTTATCAAGCAACGGCTCGCCCGCTGCATCGTATTGCGAGCCATTTAAGGTGATATATTTGTTGCGCTTTACGGTTGATATAATGATTTCGTCATTTTCTTTAAGGTCAATATCGAGCTCCATATACCACCCGTTTTGCGTGCCCGTGGAGCACGATAAACGAGGTTTGCTTACCTCGCCCATTGCCACAATGGATATTTCCATACCCGCGGCATCATCGCCGTTATTTTCAATGGTTTTTTCGTTGTCATCGTCTATAACTCCGAAAGGCACGCCCTCCTCGGGAAATCCGCGCCCCTCCTCGGGGAAATAAAGCAAATCAACGATATTTGCAATAACGGTGATAATTTTCTCGATATCCTCCCAATAAGGTTGCGAGCAATAAAGGGATAATTGCACCGCGCACCCTCTCGACATTCGAGTATATGGAGGCACTTGTGCGATGCCCTTTATTTGGATTTCGCGCCCCGTGCCGTCCTTT
>JAZRTL010000300.1:0-3907 GCA_045652025.1 Eubacteriales bacterium | reverse complement strand
AAAAATCGGCGACAAGTGCGTCGATTTTTATACCTACGATTTCCGCAAGTGCATGCGAAGCAGGCGCGCAGGCGCGAGCGCACGGGAATCCAAACCAATTAAAAACAGGTGTTTTTAATTGAGGGCGTAAGCCCTATCAAGCCCGCCGTGGTCGCAACCTAATGCTATCATTTTATATGTTCCTTTCAAAAATAAATACTTTTCAATCCAAAGGGTTTTTGGGAGTGTGAACGCTTTTTTCAAAAAGGGTTCACAAATAAAGCCCTATTCCTTGTTCGCCTTTTCGCGCTCAAGACGCTCTCTTTCGGCTTGGGGCATTCTTAAATATATCGGCTGTAAGCTTTCTGCGCTTGCCGCCAAACCCTTTTCAAATTGCTCGTATCCGCAAATTGCTACCGAAAGCGCGTTTTGGTCGCGCGTTGCGTCAGAGCAGGGGAAGAACCTTCCGTCGCAATCGCATTTTGCTAAAAATCCGTCGCGTCCGTCGCCGCAAACCGTAATTTCGGGCACGTCCTTAAGCATTTCCTTAATCTCGTCAACGCTAAGTGCATCGTCCTCGGTGATTCTGCTTCCGTCTTTAAAAAGCGCGGTGTAATATTGGTCGCGCCTTGCGTCCATAACCGGCAAAACGTAACCTCTTCCAACCGTCTTCGCCATCGCCTCGATAGGCGAAACCGAAGCGCACAGCTTTCCGCTGTTAAACGCCAATCCCTTAACCGTCGCAACGCCAATCCTAACTCCCGTAAAGGAGCCGGGGCCTGCGCTAACGGCAAAAAGGTCAATATCGCTAATAGAAGCGCCGTATTGCAAAAGCGCGTTTTCTAAAAGCGGAAGAAGAATTTCGCTGTGTGTAAGCTTGTTTTTAACGGTAAATAAGCTGTATGTGTTAAGCTTTCCGCCAATTATTTCCGCAACTGCACAAGAAGCCGTAACAGCGGTGCTGTCGAAGGCCGCAATTAACATACCGTAAATCTCCTTTCGCTTTCGCTAATGACTTCTATTTTAAGGCGAATGGCTCCCTCGGGAACCGCGTCCTCAAAAAGCTCGGTCCATTCCGTAATTGTCAACCCGCCTTGCTCTATGTAATCGTAAAACCCTGTGGAATAAAGGTCGTCCTCGTCGGTAAGACGGTAAAGGTCAAAATGGAAAATGTTAATTTTTTCGCCTCTGTATTCGTTAACTATTGCAAAGGTAGGGGAGTGTACAAGCTCTAAGCATTCGGGGCAAAGTGCCTTAACCAACCCGCGAACGAAAGAGGTCTTTCCCGCGCCCATACCGCCGTAAAGTGCCAAAAAACCTCCGTTTTTGACCTTTTCTGCAATAATAGACGCGACTTTTTCGGTTTCCTCAAGATTTTTTGCTATGTAAGTTTCCATCAGTAATCCTTAAAAAATGCATTTTAAAATAATATTCTTGGCTTCGGGCTTTTCGTCGCCAATGCTAACCGCCTTGAAGAGATATTCCATGCCCGCTTGCGCTTGCTCCAAGCTGTTTGCCTGAAGCGTCGCCAAAGCTTCGCCCTCTTCAATTCTTTCGCCAATCCGCTTGTTAAGAATAATACCTGCGCTGTGGTCAATGCTTCCGCCAAGCTTGTCGCGCCCTGCGCCCAAAACAAAAGCGGCTTTGCCAACGCCCATCGCGTCAATCGAGGTGATGTAACCGCTTCTGTCCGAAACGAGCATCGCCGTGACGTTGCTTTCCTCAAAAAGCGTGGTATCGTAAATATATCTTCTGTCGCCGCCTAAGCGCTCGACCAAATCCGCAAGCTTGCTAAGCGCGCTTCCGTCGTAAAGCGTTTCCTCTGCAAGCGCAACACAGCTTTCGTAATCCGAAACGTTTGCAACGTAAAGCATGTGCGCCGCAACCGAAATACAAAGCTCGGTAAGCTGCTCGTCGCCTCTGCCCTCAAGCACTCTAATCGCCTCTATAAGCTCAACGCTGTTGCCAACCGCGCTGCCGAGAGGGGCGGACATATCTGTAATAAGCGCAACCGTTTTCCGCTTTGCGCGTGCGCCAATGCGAACCATCAACCTTGCCAATTCTTCTGCGTCGCGCATGGTCTTACAAAAGGAACCGCTTCCGCATTTAATGTCAAGAACAATACATTCGTTCCCCGAGGCAAGCTTTTTGCTCATAACGCTTGCGGCAATTAAGGGAATACAGTTGTCGGTGCAGGTAACGTCGCGCAATGCGGTAAGAATGCTGTCTGCGGGGGCTAACCTCTTGCTCTGCCCCGCAACACAAAAGCCAATTTCGTTAACTATTTGCTCGAATCGTTCTGCGCTAATCTCTGTCGAAACGCCCTTGCAGGATTCAAGCTTGTCAAGCGTGCCGCCCGTAAACCCAAGCCCGCGTCCCGCCATTTTGGGAACGAAAACGCCCTTGTTAACCGCGGCAACCATCGGCCCGACAATAAGCGAAACCTTGTCGCCAACCCCGCCGGTGCTGTGCTTGTCAACCTTTTTGCCTTTAACCGAGCTAAGCTCGGCTGTTTCGCCGCTGTCTGCTAAATATTCGGTAAGGAGAATGGCTTCCTCGTCGGTCATACCTCTAAACCAAATCGCCATCAATAAAGCGGTAATTTGGTAATCGGGAATGCTTCCGTCGGTAACACCCTTAACGAAAAAGGCAATTTCTTCCTCGCAAAGCTCGCGACCCTGCTGTTTTTTCGTTATAATGTCGTGTATTTTCAACATCTTTTGCTCCTCCTCTCCGTTGGGTAAGGTTGCTTATAATCATTATAACAAACCAAAATGCTTAAGTCAACAACAAAAAAGCGTATTTGCGCTATTCCAAAACCGCAAAAGAGGGAATAGCTACTACGTAAAACAAAATATGCTTCCCGTAAAAGAGAAGCATATTTTTATCTTTACTTGTTTTTAAATCGAAAACCGAATTAATTAGATGTCTTCAACAACGTCAAGAGCATCTTTTCTGGAAAGGTTCAATCTGCCCTTTTCGTCGATTTCGGAAACGATAACCTTAATGGTATCGCCAATAGAAACAACGTCCTCAACCTTAGCAACGCGCTTCTTGTCGAGCTGGGAAATGTGAACAAGACCTTCCTTGCCGGGAGCGATTTCAACGAACGCGCCGAAGTTCATAATTCTGGTAACGGTACCAAAGAAAATTTCGCCGGGCTCGGGGTCCTTTGCAATAGCTTCAACAATCTTAAGCGCCTTGTAAGCGTTTTCCTTGTTAACGGCCGCAATAAATACGGAACCATCGTCCTCGATATCGATCTTACAATCGTTGTCTGCACAAATCTTTTGGATAACCTTACCGCCGGAGCCGATAACCTCGCGAATCTTTTCGGGGTCAATCTTGGTGGAGATCATCTTGGGAGCGTACTTGGAAACGTCGTCTCTGGGCTCTGCAATGCACTTGCAAATAACCTCGTCGAGAATCATGTTTCTGCCCTCGTGGGTGGTTTCAAGCGCTTGCTTAATAATTTCGGGGGTAAGACCGTCAATCTTAAGGTCCATCTGAATGGAGGTGATACCCTTCTTGGTACCTGCAACCTTAAAGTCCATATCGCCAAAGAAGTCTTCAAGACCTTGAATGTCGATCATAGTATCCCAGCTGTCGCCCTCGGTAATAAGACCGCAGGAAATACCTGCAACGGGCGCCTTAATCGGAACACCTGCGTCCATAAGTGCAAGGGTAGAGCCACAAACAGATGCTTGGGAGGTAGAACCGTTAGAGGAAACTACTTCGCTTACCAAACGGATAGCATAGGGGAATTCTTCAACGGAGGGAAGAACGGGAACGAGCGATCTTTCTGCCAACGCGCCGTGGCCGATTTCGCGTCTGCCGGGGCTTCTTGCCGCCTTAGCTTCGCCAACCGAATAGCCGGGCATGTTGTAGTGGTGCATATATCTCTTGGTTTCTTCTTCGTCAATACCGT
>JAZRTL010000299.1:0-2489 GCA_045652025.1 Eubacteriales bacterium | reverse complement strand
GACGAAGCAGGCAGAGGCCCGCTTTGCGGCCCTGTTGTTGCCGCGGCGGTTATTTTGCCCGACGGCTTGGTTATCGAGGGGCTTGACGATTCTAAAAAGCTGTCCGATAAAAAACGCCGTATTCTTTACGATAAAATCCGCGAAAGCTGTATCGATTGTGCGGTTGCACACGCCGAGGTTTACGAAATAGAAAAATATAATATCCTTAACGCTTCGATGCTTGCGATGAACCGTGCGGTTAATAAGCTAAGGGTTAAGCCCGAGCTTGCGCTTGTCGACGGTAACGTCGTTCGCGGGTTTAATATCCGCGCCGTACCCGTTATTAAGGGGGATTCGATTTGCCCCTCTATCGCGGCGGCTTCGGTGCTCGCAAAGGTAACGCGAGATAGTATGCTCGACGAGGCGGAAAAGCTTTATTCGGGCTATGGGTTCGGAAAGCATAAGGGATATGCGACCAAGGACCACCGCGAAGCGATACTTACAAAGGGCGTAAGCCCCTTGCACCGCAGAAGCTTTCTTAAAAAATTGTTGGGTGAGGAATGATGAGCAACAAAAGCATTGGCGATAAAGGCGAGCGTCTTGCCGAAGCGTTTCTTAAAAAGCGCGGTTGGCGAATACTTTCGCGCAATTTCAAAGCCCATGGCGGCGAAATTGATATTATCGGCTATCGCTTTGGCGTGCTTGCGTTTTTCGAGGTAAAAACCCGCTCGGGCCTTGCCTTTGGCAGACCTGCCGAGGCGGTTGACGAGAAAAAGCTTTACCACATCCAAACCGCAATAAAGGCGTTTTTGGGGCTGTATTGCAGCAGAAACAGCATTAAGGTCTTTTATCCGCTCGGGATAGAGCTAAAAAGGCCGATTAACAAACAACGAATTGACGTTATAGAGGTTCTTCTTGGCGAGGAGCCGAAAATTAATCATATAAAAAATTGGGGAAGTCGTTATGAAATACATTAGCACCCGTACAAAAAACAGCGAAAAGCAAACAAGCGCGTACGTTATTAAAAACGGTCTTGCGGCTGACGGCGGTCTTTACGTGCCCGAGGAAATCCCTTCGCTTAGCGAGGAGGATATTAATTCGCTTATAAAAATGACCTATCCCGAGAGGGCGGCGTATATCCTTTCGCTTTTCCTTAGCGATTACAGCGCAGAGGAGCTAAAGGACGCCGCAGAAAAGGCATATAGTAAGGAAAAGTTCGGCGGTCCCGCCGCGCCTATTGCAAAGGTTAACGATAAATATTTGCTTGAATTGTGGCACGGCCCCACAAGCGCGTTTAAGGATATGGCGTTGCAGATAATGCCCCGCCTTCTTTCGCTTTCGCTCGGCAAAACGGGCGAGGAAAAGGAAGCGTATATTCTCGTTGCAACAAGCGGCGATACGGGCAAGGCGGCGCTCGAGGGATATTGCGATATCGACCGCGTTAGAATTCAGGTTTTCTACCCCGTTAACGGCGTTTCCAATATTCAAAAGAAGCAAATGGCAAGCCAAAAGGGAAGTAACGTCGAGGTCGTTTCCATAAACGGCAATTTTGACGATGCCCAAAGCGGAGTTAAGGCGATTTTTGCCGATGAGGGCGCAAAGGCGCTTCTTGATAAAAACGGCTATTTCTTCTCGTCTGCGAACTCTATTAACTGGGGTCGCCTTGCACCCCAAATCGTTTACTATATTTCTGCATATTGCGACCTTGTTTCCGAGGGCGAGCTTAAATACGGCGATTTGCTTGACGTAACCGTTCCCACAGGTAACTTCGGTAACATTCTTGCGGGCTATATCGCAAAGAAGATGGGATTACCGCTCGGCAAGCTCGTTTGTGCTTCGAATTGCAACGATATTCTTACCGATTTTATAAATACGGGCGTTTACGATAAGCGCCGCGAGTTCTTTACAACCGTTTCTCCCTCGATGGATATTCTTATCTCCAGCAACCTCGAGCGTCTTCTTTGGTTCACCGTTGGCGCGGAAAAGACCAAGGAATGTATGGAAAAGCTTGCGCGCGACGGCGTTTATAAGCTCGATGACGAGGCAATGGCAACAATCCGCGAGGATTTTGCGGGCTTTGCTTGCGACGAGGAATCCACAAAGCAAACGATTAACGAATTGTTTAAGGAATGCGGCTATCTTTGCGATACCCATACCGCCGTTGCGGTTAACGCGGCAAAGCAGTTCGAGCCGATGAGCAGTAACAAAATGCTCGTTGTTTCCACCGCTTCGCCCTATAAATTCGCGCCCGCGGTGCTTTCCGCCTTGGGCGAGGAAGTTCCTGCCGACGATTTCGATGCGCTCGATAAGCTAAACGCGGTAACCAAGGTTGCCGTTCCCAAAAACCTTGCGGATTTAAGAAACGCGACGGTTCGCTTTACTAAGATTATCGAGCCCAAGGATATGATCAACAGTTTGCTTTGAGTAACCCCCCACGAAACCGTGTTTCGCGGGGACCCCATAATCACTTCGTTCTCGAACAAAAACACTTGTTTTTGTTCCGCTTTTGC
>JAZRTL010000298.1:0-1233 GCA_045652025.1 Eubacteriales bacterium | reverse complement strand
GGTAACACCAGATATGAAGCTTAAAATCCCCGCTAAACTCGACCCCCAATTCGCTCCCCTTTCTCTCGTTTGCCGCGAAATGCGCGAAGCAACCAAGGAAAACGGTCAGGACCTCGTAATCGCTGTTGAAAGAAACAAGGGCTACACCACCACCTACAAAACCCGCGTTTTCAAGGATGGCACCGGCCACGACGAAGAAAACTTCAACTTTATCGAAAGAATGGTTAAGGCTCTTCTTTGGGTTGCAGGCGGCTTCAAGGTAATCATCGCAGGCAGCGAGGTTATCGGTAACAAGATCAAGGAAGCATACTCCGACGGCGGTTCGCGCGATTTCGACGTTCACTTTATGGAACGCGTTTACGAACGCCCCTTCGAAGTTGAAATCCGTTCTCTCGAAGAAGCTCCCGTTGACGTTTCCGGCGCAGCTCCTGTCGGCAGACACCTCGACGGTTGCCGTATCGGCTTCGACGCAGGCGGATCCGACAGAAAGGTTTCTGCTGTTATCGACGGCGAAACCGTATATTCCGAAGAAGTTGTTTGGTTCCCCAAGATCAACTCCGATCCCGATTATCACTATCAGGGAATTCTCGAAGCAATGAAGACCGCGGCTTCCAAAATGCCCCGTGTTGACGCTATCGGTATCTCCTCCGCAGGCGTTTACGTTGACAATCGTATCATGGTTGCTTCGCTCTTCCTCAAGGTTAGCGACGAAGACTTCGATAAGAAGGTTAAAAATATGTATACCGACGTTTGCAAGGAAATCGGTCCCGATATCCCCGTTGAAGTTGCAAACGACGGCGACGTTACCGCCCTCGCAGGCGCAATGAACCACGAAGACGATTCTGTTCTCGGCGTTGCTATGGGTACCTCCGAAGCAGTTGGTTACGTTGATCCTCAGGGCAATATCACCGGCTGGCTCAACGAGCTCGCATTCGCTCCCGTTGACTTCTGCAAGGACGCAATGGTTGACGAATGGTCCGGCGACTATGGCTGTGGCGTTAAGTACTTCTCGCAGGACGGCGTTATCAAGCTCGCTCCCTTCGCAGGCATCGAGCTCGACGAAAGCCTCTCCCCCGCAGAAAAGCTTAAGGTTGTTCAGGGTCTTATGAAGGAAGGCGACGAACGCGCTGCTGCAATCTATGACACCATCGGTGCATACTTCGGCTACGCTATCGCATTCTATGCTGAATTCTATGATATGAAGCACGTTCTCATCATGGGCCGTGTAACCTC
>JAZRTL010000297.1:0-1230 GCA_045652025.1 Eubacteriales bacterium | reverse complement strand
GTTGTTTATCGGCTCGCTAAAGCCAAATTCAACGCGACTAACGTAATCGGCTTCGCAAAAATCAACGAAAATACTGTCCTCGCCCTTAAAAAACGCTATCTCCTTAATACCGCTTGTGTAGTTGCTTTGTATAATCTGTAACAAAAGCGGTAAAAATCCAACCGAAGCCGCGTTTGCGGAGCTTGGAAATAGCTTCTTTCCGTTAATAGAATCAAGGTCGGCTTTAATATCTCGCTTGCTTTCGCTTATCCTTAAAAAGCTTTTAATTTCGCGTGGCTTTAAAAGCGTTTCTTTAAATAACGTAAGCTTTTTATATCCAACCTCATTTTCCTCGATAAAGGTAGGGAAGTCATAATTAAAATGCTTGTCGCAAATATTAAAGAACTCGCTTCTTTGGAAAAGGTCTAAATTTCCCGCGTTGCAAACTATAATAATACCGCTTCGCTTGTAAGATAAAAGGTTTTGCCCAAAAATCCCGTTAAATAAAAAGCTGTCGCTTTTTCTTCCGCACCAAACGTGATAAGAATAATCAAAATCGCCGTATTGCTGGGGAACCGCAACCTTCGGCTTGGTGCATTCCTCAATATATCGCTTGGAAATAATCTGCTTTCCGTTCCAAGCGCCGCCGTTTAGAACAAGTAGCCCAAGCTTTGCAATGTCCTCGCGGGTAATATAAAGCCCCCAACCGCCTTTTTCAATGCCCATCGGGCATTTTTCCCAATAAAAGTTGCTAATACCAAGCTCACCGAATATCGTTTCGTTAAGATATTCGGTAACGCTTTTTCCCGTCTTGCGCGTAATAATCGCCGAAAGGATATAGCTGTTAAGACTGTTGTAGCTAAACGCCTCTCCTACCTCGTTTGCAGTGTCGGAGGCGAAAAAGGATTTAACCCAATCCTCACTTACCATCGCTTCAAGCTCGTTAAAGTTAACCGAGGATGTCATCGTTAATAAATGCCTAACCGTAAGGTTGGCGTAACGTAATTTCGAAACCGCGTTTACTTTGTCGGGGAATATGTCAATAACCTTTTCGTTTAACCTGAGCTTCCTTTCGGTAATAAGCGCGCCAATCGCAAGCGAAATAACGCTTTTACATTCCGAAAAGGTCGCTTTGGGATATTTAGAGCTTTGTAATCCAACGTCGGCTTCAAAAAACACCTTGTCGTTCCTTAAAAGCATAATGCCCTGAAGCCCAACCGATTTGTTGTAAAAAAGCTAAGTCGGAGGCCA
>JAZRTL010000296.1:0-2548 GCA_045652025.1 Eubacteriales bacterium | reverse complement strand
ATAATTGCAATATTTCTTAAATCTTCTCTAACCATAAATACATCCCTATTTTTTAATCTAATAAAATTTACCACAAAAACCGTATATATGCAATGTGCATAATTGATAAAATTATGTGCCCGAACATTTTATGTTTAATTTATTAGTCAAATACCTTTATTTTTAGAACTGAATATGATATAATTATAACGATAAAAGTAATAGGCAGGTGCTTGATTTTGAATATTAACGAAATGAAGCTTGGTAAAAAACTATATTTTCTTGGCATCGGCGGTATTAGTATGTCTGCGATTGCTATGATACTTAAAGGCAAGGGCTACGACGTTTGCGGGTACGATAAAACCGCAAGCGACGTTACCAATAAATTAGAAAAGAACGGAATTAGCGTTTTTACCGAATTTGCTCCTTCGCAACTCGAAGGATGCGATTCGATAATCTATTCCGCTGCTTTTGGCAACGATCATCCTATTATGATCGAAATTAAAAAGACAAATATTAAATTGTTCTCTCGTGCCGAGGTTTTGGGCGCGCTTGCGTTGCTGTATAACCAATCTATCGCGGTTGCGGGCACTCACGGCAAATCTACTACAAGTGGTATGCTCGGACACGTTTTAATCAACGCAATCGGTTGCGACCCGACCGTTGTTGTTGGCGCAGTTATGCGAGACGTTGGCTCTACTTATAGAATCGGCAACGACGAAAATTTTGTTTTTGAAGCTTGCGAATATAAGGACAGCTTTTTATCCTTCTTCCCCAAGGTTGCGGTTGTTTTAAATATTTCGCTTGACCATACCGATTACTTTAGCGGTATCGAGCATATGAGAGCGTCCTTCTCGCAGTTTATGAACAACAGCGGCAAAGATGGCTTTGCGGTTTATAATTACGATTGTGAAAACTGCCGTATCGCAGCAAAAACAAACGTATGCAAAAACATAACCTTTAGCCCTTCGGGCGACGAAAAAGCAGATTTTTATGCTACGAACGTTTGTAACAACTGCGGTTTTGCTTCGTTCGACGTTTACAAAAACAATGAGTTTTATATTTCGGTTAAGCTTTCTGCACCGGGCGAGCATAATATAGCAAATGCTTTGGCTTGCGTAGCAGTTTGCGATCTTTGCGGTATTACCAAAGAGGATATCGTTAAGGGATTGTTCTCTTACGTTGGCGTTGGCAGAAGATTTGAATATAAAGGAAGCTTTTGCGGTGCCGACGTATATGACGACTATGCTCACCACCCCGATGAAATTAAGGTTACGCTTTCTGCAGCCAAGGATATTTCGAAGGGTCGCGTTGTTACCGTATTCCAACCCCATAACTATTCAAGATTAAGAGATCTTTTCGATGACTTTGCAAGCTCGTTTGTAGATACCGATTTGCTTATACTTTGCCCTCTTTATGCGGCAAGAGATTCCGTAGGTAGCGAGGTTTCTTCGGAATTGTTATCTAAGAAGATATCGGGTTCGATGTATTTCGAAACGTTCGAGGAAATTAAAAGATTTCTTAAAAACGAGCTTAGACAAGGCGATTTGCTTATGATTATGGGCGCAGGAGACATAACAAAGCTCGCAAATAGCATTTAATTTACTAAATATTAAAAAAAGACTTGACAAATCGCAAAAATTGTTATATATTAAGGTGTTCGAATTTTTACGCAAAATCTTTTGGAGGTGGAATAGATGGCAAAGTGTTCAGTATGCGGAAAGGGCGTAACGTTCGGTTGTAACGTTTCCCACTCGCACAGAAAAACTAACAGAAGTTGGAAGCCCAACATCAGAAGAGTCAAGGCTAATCTCAACGGTACCGTTAAGCACGTTTACGTTTGCTCCCGCTGTCTCAGAAGCGGCAAGGTTACCAGAGCTGTTTAAGCCGTTCTTTAATTTCAAAAAAACGAAGCAGTCAATTTGACTGCTTCATTTTTTATTTCTATTATATTCTTCCAAGGTTAATTCATAATAAAGTACGTTTTGTACCGTTTCTTTAATTATCATCGGTATTTCGTCTTTTAGCTTAAAGCCAAAGCGGTTTGCAATTTTTATCGAAGAATCGTTTTCGGAAATAATTCTTAGTATCGCCTTTTCCATAAAAAGCTGTTCAAAGGATAATTCCAAAATTTTGGCTACCGCCTCCGATATATAACCGCATTTACGGAATTTAGGAGATAGAACGTAGCCGATTTCGCAGCTTTTCTCGGAAGAATCGATCGATGCATATCCGCAAGTTCCTATCATCTTACCGCTATCCTTTAGCTCTATCGCCCAATCGGCGTAAAGACCTTTAATATAGCGCCTTTGTAACGATTCAATATACCCCTCTGTTGCCGCAAGGTTAACGTGCGGATACCAAAGCAGATAGCGCGAAACCTCGGGAACTGAAGCATACTCGTACATATCATAAGCATCGTCGGGTTGAATATACCTAATTATTAACCGTTCTGTTTCGATTGGTAGCACATTTTGAAGCGTTTTTCTGATTTTTCGTTCGGTCATTATATCACCTCTGTTTTAGATTATAAACGAGCTATAAATATATTGCAATAGCATTTTTTGTC
>JAZRTL010000295.1:0-4241 GCA_045652025.1 Eubacteriales bacterium | reverse complement strand
ATGAAAAGAATAATTGCAATCACACTTTGTCTTTTAATGCTCGTTTGTGTGCTTCCGCTAAATGCGTTTGCAACTACAACCGCGCTAAAGAACAAAACGGTTATCGCGTTCGGCGATAGTCTTACCGCATTGGGTAACCCTACCTACGTTGGCTACCTTTCGGATTTGTTGGGCATTACCGTTGTTAACGCAGGCGTTGGCGGTAATATGACTGCCCACGGCAAAGCCCGCTTCGAAGCTGACGTGCTTTCCAAAAATCCCGACGTTGTTTTGCTTTGCTTCGGTATGAACGACCAAGCGTGCAGTCTTCCCTCGGGACAAAGCTGGACCGCTATCGAAACCTATCGTATCGATATGGGCTATTTTATAACCGAGCTGCAAAAAACCGGTTGCGAGGTTGTTTTAATTACACCTAACCCCGTTTGCGACGAAAGCGGCTATTATACCGCTCCCGCGGACGGAACCTATACCTATAACTATCCCGGCTCTTTGGATAAGTTCTGTACCGTAATGCGCGAGATTGCTTTGGAATACGGCTGTACTCTTATCGATATGAACCAAGAGTTTAAGCTCGTTAAGGCAAGCAATATTGCAACCTATAAGAGCTATTATGCAACGGGCGACGGTGTTCACCAAAGCCAGCTTGGTAGACAGTTCTGGGCAGAAAAGGTGAACGCTCACCTTAACGCTATTTTCGATAACGTTAACAAGAGCACTATTACCGTTAAGTGTGTTGATGATAACAATAACGTTCTTAAAACCTATAACTACGTAGGCGCGAAGGATTCTAATATTATCGTAGCGCCTCCCGTGCTTTCCGCGTTTGCAACAAAGGATAGCGCTAAAACCGCTAAATTTGCGGCGAGCACAACTACCGTTACCTTTAAATACGAATCTACAATCACCCCCTTGCTAAAGAAGGTAGAGGAGATTGACGAATCTAAATATACCGCAACAACACTTTCGCTTATAAAAGATGAATATAATAAGGCAAAGGCGCTTCTTTCGGCTAACGTTATCGATTTTAACGCTTTGGAAAAATGCGCTAAGAACCTTGAATATTACCTTTCTGTAACCGGCGAAGCTACCGTTGTTATTTCTATGGGCTGCAGCTACACAAGACCCGAGCCCAACTACTATAAATGGGATAGCGCAACGGGCGGTGCCAGCACCGAGCTTAACGAGATGTATTCCGACGATTACATCCGTCTTACCGACGGCGTTAAGAGCACCATTCCCGCTAACAGCAGTGCATATTCCGCTTGGCAGAGCGATGCTACCATCGTTGTCGATTTGGGTAGCGCGGTTGAATCTAACGTTTACCGCGGTTATTTTGCAAGCGGTCAATGGGGCGTTGCTACTCCCGCTAAGATGACTGTTTCCTATTCTAACGATAAAACCACTTGGACTACTATCGAAAAAACGGCTGCAACGACGGTTATCGTTGACGGCGGCGCGGACGGTTGGAGCTCTACCGAATATGCCGTTACCTTAGATAAAGCTATTTCCGCAAGATATATCAAGTTCGAAATTACCAGAAGCGGCCAGTTCGTTTGGGTAGATGAAATTGAGGTTGCAGCAGGCGTTCCTGTGGCAGAAAAGCTAAACCTTGCTTACGGTAAGGATTATGAAAGATCGCCCTTGTTCAGACAGAGCAATATAACTTGGGATTGGGACGAAACCTTCCCCGAGGCATATCCCGATGAAAACGACGTTACCCTTACCGACGGTGTTATTAGCACCGCAAACGACCTTAACGATCCCGCTTGGGTTGGCTTTAACGCAAAAACTCCTGCCTCGGCTGAAAAGGGTTATAACTTTATTAGAGTTGACCTTGGCGCAGTTTATGGCTTAACCGAGCTTGCTCTCCACGTTGGCAGCAACGGACTTCAATATGGTATTACCGCTCCGAGCGTTGAATTTTTCGTTTCCGAGGATGGCGCAACTTATACCTCCGTTGGTAGCGCAACGGGCGTTAACGACGGCAAAATGTCCGAAACCCTTGCGGTTAAATGCGAAGCAGATGCTCGTTATATCGAAGCTCGTATCACCGGTTCGGGCTGGGAATTCGTTTCCGAAATCTTTGCCTATGGCGGCGAGGTTTCCGAGGAACCCGACCATACCCATACTCCTACAGACGAATGGGGCGCCGATAAGGACAATCACTGGAAGGAATGCACTTGCGGCGAGGATTTGGGCATAGCACCCCACGTTGCAGGTGATTGGGAGGTTGTAACCCCCGCAACGCTCGAAAAGGCAGGCGAACAGGTTAAAAAGTGTACTATTTGTAAGTACGTTCTCGAAACCAAGGAAATTCCCCAGCTTACTCCCGACCATACCCATAGCGAAGTTGGTGGATGGGCAAGCGATAAGGATAACCATTGGAACGAATGCTCTTGCGGCGAGGATTTGAATAAAGCACCCCACACCGCAGGCGATTGGGTTGTAGTAACCCCCGCAACCGCCCAAAAAGCGGGCGAAGAGGTTAAAAAGTGTACCGTTTGTGAGTATATCCTCGAAACCAAGGAAATTCCCGCGCTCGAGGAAGAAAAGCCCACTCCCGAACCCGAAATTATGCTTGGCGACGTGAATGACAGTAAGGAAATCGATTCTATGGACTACGTTCTCGTTAAGAGAGCATACTTTGGCACCTTCGAATTTAACGAAGCCCAACTAAAAGCCGCGGACGTAAACAGCTCCGGCGATATCGACAGTATGGACTACGTTTTGATTAAACGTGCATATTTCGGAACCTTCTCGTTTCAATAATTAAAACCGAATAAATCAAAAGCCGAGGCAGATGCCTCGGCTTTTTCTTTTGAGAAATGATACATATACAATTAAATTTACATAAAATCCAAGGACACGTGATACACCCCACAAAATTACATTTTGCGGGGACCCCATTGCCTTGGATTTTATACCTTAGAGGTTCGCGAGTGTCGAACGGTATTCGTGAGGCGCGAGGCGTGAGCGCACGAACCTCAAAAAACGGGGTCCCCAAAAATCGTTAGATTTTAGGGGAGAGCGCTAGCGACTTTATATCGTTTCTATTTTAATAAGGTCGGTATTGCCGGATTTGCCGTCGGTATGACCGCCGGTGATAATTATCTTATCGCCCTTCTTAAGCCCCAAGGTTTCTTTGGCAATCTTTTTCGCGGTATAGAACAAAACCTCGACCGAGGGATACATTTCGCAAATGGTTGGCTTAACACCCCAAGAAAGCGAAAGACGTCTTACCGTTTTTTCGTCAACAGCCAAGCCGACAATATCAACGGGCGAGCGGAAGCGGGAAATCATTCTTGCCGTCATACCCGAAAGGGTACAAGCGACAATCGCCTTTGCGCCAATATCGATTGCAAGCCCGCAAACCGCGTGGGAGGTTGCATCGACTGTGTTTTTAATGCGGAATTCTGCGCTACGGAAGCGCTTTTCGTAATGGATATTTTGCTCGGTATGAAGTGCAATTCTTGCCATCGCCTCGACCGATTCAACGGGGTATGCGCCCGCCGCGGTCTCGCCCGAGAGCATAATTGCGCTCGTGCCGTCGTAAACCGCGTTTGCAACGTCCGAAATCTCGGCACGGGTGGGGCGGGGGTTGGTTATCATCGATTCGAGCATTTCGGTTGCGGTAATAACTCTTTTACCAAGCAAACGGCATTTGGTTATTAGCTTCTTTTGTATTGCGGGAAGCTCCTCGTAAGGAATTTCAACGCCCATATCGCCGCGGCCTATCATAATACCGTCGCATTGGGTGCAAATTTCCTCTATGTTATCAATGCCCGCACGGTTTTCGATTTTTGCAATAAGCGAAAAATCGTTATATCCGTTCGCCTTAAGAAAATCCGAAACATCGTTAAGGTCATCCACCTGCGAAACAAAGGAGCAAGCGATAAAATCAACGTCGTTTTCCATACCGAAAAGCAGGTCTTGCTTATCCTGCTCGCTAAGGTATTCGCTCTTTAGAACCTTGTTGGGAAAGGACATACTCTTTCTGTCGCTAATAACGCCGTTGTTAAGTGTCTTGCAAACAACCTCGCTATCTTTAATTTCGATAACCTCAAAATTCAAAAGCCCGTTGTTAACAAGAACCCTGTCGCCAACCGAAAGCTCCTTGTAAAGCTCCTTGTAGCTAACCGAAACACCGCTTTTGTCGCCTTGGAAATCCTTGCAGAAAAAGCTAAAAATATCGCCCTCGGAAAGCGTTTCCTTACCGTTTTTAAAGGTGCCAACGCGGTATT
>JAZRTL010000294.1:0-2161 GCA_045652025.1 Eubacteriales bacterium | reverse complement strand
CGAGCTGGAAGCAGAAGCAGAGGCAGAAAAAATTCGCCGTAAGGCACAAGGTGAAGCCGACGCGATTTATGCAAGAATGGCGGCGGAAGCACGCGGTATGGAAGAAATCCTCCGCAAGCAGGCGGCAGGTTTTGCGGAAATCGTTAAATCCGCCGGCGGCGATGCAGACGCGGCACTTAAGCTTCTTATTGCCGACAAGCTTGAAGACCTTATGAAAATTCAAGTCGATGCTATTAAGAACATTAAGATTGATAAAATTACTGTTTGGGATAACGGCGGTAACGGCGGCGAAAGAACCTCCACCGCGAACTTCCTTTCGGGTCTTATGAAGAGCGTTCCCCCGCTTGAAGAGGTATTTGCGCTTAGCGGTCTTTCCTTGCCCGAATTCCTTGGCAAGAAAAACGAAACCGACACCGAAGAAAGCAAACCCGAAGTGCTTGATGCAGAAATAATTGAGGACGACGAGCAATAACCAACGGTTTTTAAAGAAAAGCAACGTTTATGAGCGCAGATTTTCAATTTGCGCTCTACCGTTTTAAAAAAGCTTTTAGAGAGAGTTTTATATGTTATTTGACGAAGCGAACAAGGATACACTTAATAAGGTTAGGTACTTTTTCGGATACGCCGAGAGGTTTTTAAACAAGTATCTTACCTTTTGGATTTTCCAATTATTTATCTTTTGGGCACCTATTTTCTTTACAAAGGACCCGTTTTTAGGGTTCTTCGTTACGAAGGGCTACGTTATTCTCGGATTGATAATTTCGCTGTTTATGTTCTATTCGCTTAACCGGCTTGTTACCGTTTACAACGATGATATGACGCTTAGGTTTTTAAACGAAGAGGATTGCAACACGATTTCCAAAAAGATAAAGTTTATTCTTAAGCAAAAGGAAAACCGTTTTGAGCTTTTAGCGGTTATTATTTTTAACCTTATTCTTCCGCTTAAGGTTACCAACCCTTCGCTTAAATGGCTTTTTATCGGCGGAGAGGACTGGCTTTTTAAAGCCGAGGAAGCAGGGTTCGGCGCAAAAGTCGCGCTGTTTTTCGGCGTAGGGGCGGTAGCGTTCTTGTTATATATCGTTGCAACCCTTTCGGCGATGAAATATTGGGCAACCAAGGAGAAAAAGAAGCTGGAAATGATTTCGCTTCTTAGTCCAAAGGAAAAACGTTCGGCGCAGAAAAACGACCGAAAAGAGTTTGACCGAATGTTTTTGGCTTTGATGCTTGGTTACTACCTCGGAAGTATGCTTATTATTTTCTTCTTCCCGCAATTATTGATGAGCATTTCGCCGTTATTGGTTGAAGTATTTAATGTTAAAAACGTTATATTTATTATTATCCTTGCTTTGTTACCGTTTGGATATAGATATTACCGCGCGTACAGAAAGCGCAAGAGGTTTATTAAAGAGCTTAAGGCGGTTTGCAAGCGCAAGAGGTATATACTTTCGAAGCTTAATTCCCCGTTCAGATCGATTTTTAAGCTTTGCGAGGGCGAAAGCTTTAACGTTCGTATTGGCGAGAGGAAGTATTCCTGTAAGATTATTACAACGCTTAACAGGGGCCGTCCGCTTTATATTGCAAAGGGCGGTATTGGCGCTTGGCTTATTCGTTTTAAGTTCCTTAGCATTGATCTTATGTCCTATACGAAAAGCTTTGATTTTGGTTGGAAATCCGATTGCAAGAAGGTACTTATTATTAACCCTATTCCTATAAAATTACTTACTCCAAAAGGTGATTCCATACTTCCCGACGAAGACACGCAATATTACGTTGGCCATGGCGGAATGAGGGGTCTTAGTCCTATGATGCGAAAGATAACCTCGGGTCAGGAAAATTCTATTGAGCTTGACAACGGCGACATTATTGACGGATATGAAATCTATTCCGCAACCGCCTTTTTAAACGCGCTCGAGCGCGACGTTATTGACAAAGATTAATTTTTGATTTTTTGATTTTTAGTATTGACATTCGTAACAAACTGTGATAATATATTATGCGTTACGAATACGCGCCGCTAGCTCAGCTGGATAGAGTAACTGGCTACGAACCAGTAGGTCAGGGGTTCGAATCCCTTGCGGCGTGCCAAAAAAAGAAGTAACTTTTGTCTACCAAAAGTTACTTCTTTTTTTATCCAAGCCGCAGGCTTGGTATATCATCACGC
>JAZRTL010000293.1:0-3858 GCA_045652025.1 Eubacteriales bacterium | reverse complement strand
GATGGTTGTGAGCAGCGCCTGCAAATACCTTAAGACGGGTTGCGGAAGCTGCGCCGATGGAGTTGTGAGGAAGCATACCCTTAACTGCGAGCTCCATAGCGAACTCGGGCTTGGTAGCCATAAGGGTGCGATACTTGGTTGCCTTAAGACCGCCAACGTAACCGCTGTGACGGTAGTAAACCTTTTGGTCGAGCTTTCTGCCGGTGAGAACTGCCTTTGCAGCGTTAACGATAATAACACATTCGCCACAGTCGATGTGGGGAGTGTATTCGGGTCTGTGTTTGCCGTTGAGGATAGTTGCCGCAAGAACCGCTACTTTACCAAGGGTCTTGCCTTCAGCGTCAATAACGTACCACTTACGTTCAACTGCCTCTTTTTTCAACATTGTAGTAGACATAGTTGAATTCCTTTCTAAATATACACATTTTTTCGTACTTTGCAATTATAACACAAGAATTAATAATGTCAATACCTTTTTCAAAACTTTTTTGAGTTTTGGGGGTATTTTTTTTAATTTTCTCGTTTTTTCTCGTGTTTTTAAGGTTGTCGGGAACGGTTTAACCCTTGCTTTCCTTGCTTTTGTCGCTTGAAAATTCGTCCTCATCAAAGCTAATCGTTACGGTATATCCCATTTTATCGAGCACAAACCTAAGCTTTTCGTAGCTATATCCATAATAAAATCCGTCATCCTCGGCAACGTAATAAACAACCGAAAAGCCGTCGATTTTCGCATAGCCATATTTATCCGACATCAATTCATAATATTCTTTCGCTTGCTCGCCGTCCGTAAAGGTCGTTACCGCCTTTGCTCCCGCAACAAGCCCGTCTATAAGATAATACGTGGTTTCGTATTTCATCGTTGCGGCTTCGCTTGTTGCGGTTACGGTATATTCGCTTTCAATAAATTCAAGCACGAACTCGGGTAGGGGGTTGCTCTCCTGCGGTTCGATTTTCGAGCTTTCCTCGGAAATAACTCCGCTTTCCTCTTCCTCGGTCGGCTCTTCGGGAGCGAACGCGCAACCAACGAAAAGCGTTAATATTAATATTGTAATAAAAAGCACAAAAAATTTTTTCATTTTACACCTAAAAAACGGGTTGACAAGATTTAGTAACGGTGCTATAATCACCATACCGAACAAATGTTCGTTTTATAATATGGAATCGGACAAGGCGGTTAGCTCCATCCGTCCCCGGTTATTTGGATTATGGCTTAGTGTTTAGTATGAAAGGATGAAAAATGGATTACAGAGAACAATCAAAGGACTTGTTGTCAAGAAAGAAAAACTTGGTTTCGGCTTATAACGCTATAAAAACCGAGCTTCAACATCTCGAAAACGAGAAAACAGCGTGTAAAACAATCGCATCAAATTCGTCGCTTGATGAGGAAAAGGCACGCGCCGTTTACGAGGAACGTTTAATTAACATTCTCGCCGATATCGACGATTGCCGTTTTCGGCTTAGCGTTGTCGAGCGCGAGCTTTTAAAAATAGAAAAGGGGATGCTTGGGCTTTCGGATTACCAGCGCGATATTATCGAAACCTTTTTTGTTGAGCGTGTGTGCCACGCCGTTGATGACCTAATGGAGCGTTGGTATAAGGAACGCTCGAGCATCTACCGCGACCGCACCCGCGCTCTCGACCAATTTACACGTTCGGTTTTTGGAGTTTTGCAACTGTAAGGTCGCTCTCCTTAAGACCTAAATAATTTAAAACTTGGCTTGCTTCCTCGTGCCGTTCGATAAACGCGTTACAGCTATGGGCATCGCTGCCCAAAAAGAATTTACACCCCGCGCTCTTGCAAGCATCGTAAAAGCGGTTGTAACAGCATCTTTTGCCGTCTGTGGCGTAAATAACGTTTATAACGCAGGAAATATTAACCTCTATCGCAATATCGTTTTTTGCGGCGGTAAGCGCAAGAGAAGTAAGCTGTTCATCGGTTATATAGGAATAAATATCCTCTGCGGCGGTAAGGCAAAGCCCTATTGGCCACATTGGGTGGGCAATCCCAAAAAATAAATTTCTTTTTTCGTGGTTACAAAGCGAAAGAAAGCTTTTAACCAAATATTCCGCGTGCTTTTTCGGGTTGTCAATACAATCCGTCGGGAGCACAAAGCCCTTCATATGTGTATGTGAATGGGGCACGATAATATAATCTAAAAGTTCAAGCGATTTTTCGTTAAGACCTAAAATCTCGCTTGCGTATTCGCCCTCGGCACCGAGCAGGATAGTTATCCCCTCGGTGTCGATTTCTTTAATTTCCTCTTTTCGAGCGGCTAAACGCTCGTAGGTTTGGGGCTTATACCAATCGCTTGCGCCTTCAATGCTTGCTTCCCAGGAATGATCCGCAAAGCCAATAAGCTCAAGACCTAATTCCTTTGCAAGCTTAACGTAATCGGCAATAAACGCCTCTCTGTCTGCACAAGCAGAAAGATGGGTGTGGATATGTATATCGTGCTTAACGCCTTTATTCTGCAAAATAATATTCTCCGTTTTCGTTTTTCTTAATGGTAACGTCAAATTCGGTTCCGTCGGGGAGGTAGATAGTAAACAAATCGCCCTTCTTTTCAAAGCTACAGTAAACGGTTAAAATCCAATCCTCCGAATCGCCGTAATACGCAAGTATCGGTTGATAGTTGCCGATAAGACAATCACATCCGTTTCGCGCCCAATAGGTCCAATCAGTTTCGCCGGTATCCTCGTAAAAATATTTTTCGACCTCAAAGGGAATACCGTTAATCGTCATTTCGTAATATTCCGAGGTAGCGTCCTTATCAATTAGCTTTTTTTCGGATAAGGTTAGCTCATATTCGTATCCGCTTTCCAAAACGAGCGTTGCCTTGCCGTTTTCCCCGCGGACAATTCTCGCGTAATCGCTAGAGTAATAAAACTCGTTTCGGAGAAGGTCAAATTCAAAGCATTCGTTTCCTGCGGTAATGGTAATAAAAGCTTCGCTCGGCGGAATATCCCCCTCGAAGTAATATTCCTCGCTTTCTTCCTCAAAAAGAACGGTTCTTTCGTCGGTTGCACCGTCAAAGTAAACTATATTATAAAGGTTGCCCTCGGTAGTGTAATCAAGGGATACGGATATTAAAGCGTGCTTGCATTCGGGGCAGATTTCCATGGCAAATACGGTGTTGCTACCATAATCGCCCTCGCGGGATAATACCGATTCTATCAAATAATAACCGTGCTTGTCGCCCTCGTATATCATAGCTTCGGCAATACAATCAATACCGTTAACCGTAACCGAGTACGTACCGTCGAGCTTCTTGCTCGCATCACCGAACGAAAGCGCGAACTTGTTATCGCCCATCCTAAATACCGCAATTCCGTCGATATAGCTCTCTAATTCTGCGACAAGATTTAATGTACCCGTTCCGTCGGGGTAGAAGGTGTAGTTAAAGCTACCGTTATCGACTATAACCATCTCGTCGTAATCGGTATCGTAATCCGGCTCAAAGAATCCGTAAATTTCGGGGTATAGCTTCTCTAAAAGACCGTAAAAATCTCCGTCGTAAGCTTCTATTTCCTCGGGCGGAGTAAAGCTAAAATCATCGTCGCTTACGGTTATTTTAAGGTCGGTGGAAAATTCCGCTTCAATAACGCTTGCCAAGCTCTTAAAGCTTATCGAGCAATCATATCCGTTTTCACAAGGCGTTAAATCGCACGAAAAGTCAATATCGTAGGTTTGCTTAATGCCAAAGTCAAAAACGAACTTTTCTGCTACAAAGGTATATGTATCGTCCTTTTTGCTAATTTCAAAGGGGAGCGACATTTTAAGGTTGGAATTTGCTTCCGTATTGATGGGAGCTTCAACCGAAACCTCGCCTTTTGCAGCATTTGTATCGGTCTCCTCAAT
>JAZRTL010000292.1:0-1141 GCA_045652025.1 Eubacteriales bacterium | reverse complement strand
CAAACTCCAATTGCTTATCATAATATTTATCTATTAAAAAGCCGTTGGTGCTTGTGGTAAAAAAGAGCCAATCATCTTGGGTGGACATTGAGCGTTTGCCCGCCTCGGGTAAATCCGCATCCTTGCCCTCGTGCGCCTCGTCAAATACGAATTTAACGAAATTATCGCCGTCCTTATTTTCGGTTTTGTCCGACATTCTCAATATTTTGATATCAAAAGCATCGTTTCTTATTTCGGTTAAGTTTTGGGAGGTGAGCTCGTTTTTGCCGTCAAGGCGTTTTCTCATCCCTGCAACCTCGCTCCAAATAAACTTTGCTTGCTTATCAACATTTGATGCGCAACAAATATTTACGCCGCCCTCGCCGATAAATAAATCGTAATTTATATCGCTTGCAACAAAGGTGCTCTTGCCGTTCTTACGGGCAACCTCTAAAAACATTTCATTTACAAGGCGCAAGCCCGTGGCTTTATCGTAAAAGCCATAAGTTGCCTCCCAAATCATCTTTTGCCAAAGCATTAAAGATATCGGAGCTTTGTAATAAGGCTTTTTTCCTTGCAAAGAAAAACGCTCTTGCCAAGCCATACGCTTATGCGCGTGCTCGGGGTTAAATATAATGCTTTTATCGTTCATATAACCGAGGATACGCTCAACAACCGCCTCAATTTTCCAACCAACAACAAAGGGCACGGTTTCCCCGTTTATATTAATCTTTCCGCGGTTGATTGCCTCGGCATATTCTTTAATGTAAGAGGTCATAAGCTTAACCTCTAAACTCTTTTATCATTTGCAATAACGGGCTTTCCCCTGCATCCTCCTTGCCGTCAAGAGCACGCAATAAAGCTCGGGTTGTTTCCGTCTTGCGTTGCTGCCATTCTTTCAACATATCGTGCGCGGGCAATTTCCTTTGCCTTTTTGGGTTTTTTGCATCGATTTCGTAAGTGGGCAAAGCCTCCAAAGCGAGGCAACGCGCCTCAATTTCCACAAAATCGTGTATCAAAGATAAAACAAAAGGCTTTTTTGCCTCCTCGATCTCGCCAAAGGCTGCAATTAAAGCCGCCTCGCGCTTTTTTTTACTCGTTTTTGCCGTATTTTTAGCCATATTCGCACCTTTCCCAACCTTTTATTTTTAGTATTTTTAAT
>JAZRTL010000291.1:0-3519 GCA_045652025.1 Eubacteriales bacterium | reverse complement strand
GAATGTACGGCGTTCACGAAAGACGATGAAAAACAAGCGTTTTTCATCGAGAGCGAAGCGATAGCGCACGAACCTCAAAAAACGGGGTCCCCAAAAATCGTTAGATTTTAGGGGAGAGCGAAGCGATAGCGTGCATATTTCGGTACGTTCTCGTTTGAATAATTAAAAACGTTATTAAATAAAAACGCAAGGTCCGAGGCAACCACCTCGGGCCTTGTCCTTTATGCTAAAAATAAGGCGCGCGTTTTGTTGGAAATGTCGAAAAACTTTGTGCTCGTTGACTTTTGGCATTTTATAATGTATAATTAAAGTAATTATAATTATCGTGTGCGGGAACGCCCGCATACAAACTATCTTGGAGGAAAATATGAAGAAATTAACAAGAGTATTGAGCGTGCTTCTTATTGCCGTAATGCTTTTTGCCGCTTTCGGAACAGCGTTTACCGCTTCCGCGGCAACCCCTTTGGCACATAAGGTTCAGCTCGATAGCGAATGGAAGTCCGTCTATGTCGGCGGCGCATCCCTTTATAAAACGGGTTGCGGTATCTTCTCTTTAAGTAATGCGGTCGGTTATCTAACCGGTAAGCGTATCGATATTACTACCGCTGCTAAATGGGCTCATAGCATTGGCGGCTTTAACGTAAGCGGCGGGGACGGTACATACCGTTTGGTGCTTTACCCCAAGGTACAAGCAAAGTACGGCGCGCAATACGGCTTTACCCTTAACCATAACAACGGTCAGGGTTGGTGGGCAGGTTCTTCCAGCTCGCTTCTTAAGAGCCACCTTGCAAACGGCGGCGTTGCTATCGGCCACGTTCCCGGCCACTTTATTGCGCTTGTTGACTATAACTATAACACCAACAAGTTCCACGTTCTCGATAGCGCACCCTCTACCGCAAGAGGTACTACCAGCGGCAGAGGCGATTGCTGGGTTACCCAAGCGCGCCTTAACACAGGTAAGCTAAAGCTCGACTGGTTCTGCTTGCTTTCTGCAACCGGCACTCCCGCCGACGAGCAGGATAACGAAAAGGGTCTTCTTGCTTCCGCAATCCAGACCGCGCAGGATAAGCGCTACGATGAATATACCCCCGCAGGCGTAGATTCGCTCCGTTCGGCATATAACAACGCCGTTGCGGTATATAACAACGCTTCTTCCACCAGCGCGAACTACAAAACCGCAAGAACTGCGCTCGAAGCCGCTATGAAGGGCTCCGATACAGCAATCATTTCCAAGGGCAAGGCATATACCACGTCTGCCGTGTTTAATTCCGAGGGCGACCAAAAGGACGATGGCGTAAAGCTTACCGACGGCAGCAAGAGCAATGCCGATGGCGGTACACCGAAATTTGTTGGATTTAAAAACGGCGCGCAGATTACGGTTGACCTCGGTTCTGTTCAAAAGTCCAATATGTATAAGATTTATATGACCGCAGGTGATTGGGGCATTGCTGTTCCTTACGGCGATCAGTTAAGTATGAATATTTCGGTTTCGGACAGCAAGGATGGACCTTATACCGAAATCGCAACCGCAAATAATTCTATCAGAACGGGCGTTATGGCAGGTAATTGGCAAACTGTAACTCTTACCGCTACACTCGATACCGCTGTTAACGCACGATACGTTCGTTTCGATATCGCAAGCAGCGCATCGAACAACTTCGTATGGCTCGATGAAGTAGAGGTTATAAGCGGCGAACCCTTGCTTTCGGGCAACGTATATATTAACGGTATTAACCAAAAGATCGGCTCGGGCGACTGTTTTGTGTTCACTCCTTCTTTCGGCACCATCACTGTTGACAATGCAAACCACGCGTGGACTGCTAATATCGTTGCAAAATGGGATTCCGAAAAGAATGGTTTTGTTGTTACAAGCAAAACCTTTGGTAACGGCAGCGCAACTCCTTCCATTACTCTTAATAGCGATAGCATTCTTATTTGTGCAAACAACTGGGAAACCGGCGTTACCGAGGGTGCGGTTAAGGGTAGTGCGGCTAATACCAACACTCTTAACTCCGTTCAGCTTGGCGATGTTATCACGCTCGACGGCGTTAACGTAAGCTCCTCTAAAATCGAGGTTGTTTCTTACGCTAAGATCAGCACGGCTGTTGTTGCACCCGAAGACAAACCCGAACACGTTCACACCCCCGGTCCCGAAAGCTGCGATGCGCCTCAAATCTGCCTTACCTGTAACGAGGTTTTGGCTGAAGCAAAGGGCCACGATGAAGGCGAATGGGAAATAGAGGAAAATCTTAAGCACCTTAAGTGTACCGTTTGCGGCGAGGTTATTAAGGTAGAAGAAATTGAAATTGTTGTAACCGTTGGTATGCGCGGCGACGTTAACGATAGCGGCGATATCGACAGTATGGACTACGTTCTTCTAAAGCGCCACTACTTTAACACCTTCGACCTCGACGAGAAAGCGCTTAAACGCGCCAACGTTGATGCAAACGACGTTGTAGACAGTACCGACTACGTTCTTGTAAAACGTGCGTACTTCGGCACCTATACAATCCAAAACCCCGCGGTTTATTATTAATTTAATATCAAAACGGCACTTCGAATGAAGTGCCGTTTTTGTTATATGAAAATGGAGCTTAACGCCAAAAATCGTTGCCGGTTTAAGTGAATAGGTAATAAGAAAAAACTCCTTCGAAAAATTCGAAGGAGCTTTTTGTTTGCGAAAGACTACCTAAAAGTAGCGTAAGTAGGGGTAAGAAACACAAAAAGTACACCTTAACTTTTGCGCCAAGTCTTAATCTTTTTAATATTTGTCGTACTTAAACACCAAATAATATAGCGTTTGTTATCAACTGTCGTTATGGTTACCTTGTTCGATGAACCGGCTCTGCCCGTTTCAAGTTTATGCTGAATAGATTGGATGTGATTTTTATATATTGCACAGCTTCCAGCCCAGATCAACCAATCCTTGCTCAAATACAATGTAGTTTCGAGGTGGTTTGCATCGGTGTCAGAGAACACCGTATCATACAACGATTCTTGTCGCATAATCATTTTCCGGAAGCGAATAATTGGCAACAAACTGACCAAAACACAAATAAGAGCGATGGGAAATGGGACAAATGCAATAATCAAATCATAAGATAATACATCATAAACCAAACTAACGATAAGCAAAGGAATACAAACAAGTGTCGCACAAAACAAAGCGAGAATACTGTTTCTTTTTAGATATAATTTTATGTATTTTTCGACCACAACATCACCCCTTTGCATTATTATATCATCATTTATTGCATTTTTCAATGATATATCGCTTGTGCGATAGGATATACGGCGTTGCCGTATGATATACTTGCTTCGCAAGCATGATATAATTTCCGTTCCTTCATATGCCGCAGGCATATATCATCGCTCGCAGAGCGATATCATATCGAAGATATATCACCCGTTCCGTAAGGAACGGATATCATTGAAAAAGTCACCTTTGTCAGAAGACAAAGGTCACTTTTTTCTGGCACCCCCGGCGAGACTCGAACTCACTACCTTACGCTTAGGAGG
>JAZRTL010000290.1:0-2454 GCA_045652025.1 Eubacteriales bacterium | reverse complement strand
AGACAACAACAGCTCGGATACTCCTGTCGATAGCGAAGTGAGCAACGAAGACCAAGACAACAACAGCTCGGATGCTCCCACCGATAGTGAAGTGAGCAACGAAGGTCAAGACAACAACAGCTCAGATACTCCTGTCGATAGCGAAGTGAGCAACGAAGACCCTTTGAGTATAATAATCGAAACTCCTTTGGATGACTATGTTTTTTCGTTTAGCTCCTATGAAGATATTAATTCAGCATTAACGAAAGTATCTTCGGATAAATATTCTGATTTAAGAAAATCACAGCAAAGTTATGGGAACGCGTATAAACAGACTCTCGCGGCATATGAAACGAATAAAATCAAATTGCTTGTTCCAACGTTCAACGGTGAATTTATGGGGCTTCGAAATAAAGAGGAATTTCCAAACATTTCGTTTATGACTTGTGAGTTATATAACCTTCCGTGGATATGGTACCATTGCAATCTCAATGGATATGATTTGAGTGTAAGAGTTTCTAACATAAGTATTATCGATAATAAGGAGCTTCGTGATGCTGATTCTTATAGTAATGTTCTTTCGTTGATTGCGCCGGAAGCACCTTCGCCTTCGAATTTTGAAAATTACAAATCTTATTCATCCATATACGAAAAAGAAATAGTTTTAAGCAACGGTCAATCCGTAAAATCGATGATTTCTGAGTTAAAAGAAAGCTCAAACATATACGTTATGATATATAAGCACGGCACTCTGATTTCTCTGTATGCAGATGCAGAAGTGTTTTCTGATTCGTTTTGGGAATCATTTGATATTGCTCCCTATTAAACCTGCATTAAAAACCAATGAATTATAAATTTGAGTAAACATACGGTTTTTGATTGTCTTTTGTGGGGGTCAAGCACTTTACCCTAAATAAAAAATCCGCGAGCGATCGCGGATTTTTTGTTATTAAAAGAACAGCTTTCGCTCGAGCGTTTCGCGCGCGGACTTGTTTGCGGCAATATAAATTAACAATCCGCCGAACAGAGCAAGCGTAAGCAATGGGTAAACCGACCACCCAAAAAAGCGTAGCCCGAACGATTGCGAAAGTAAATATTCTACCAAAAGAATAAACAATCCCAATGCTATTGTAGTACCGCCATAAACGTAAATCCTGCCCCTTTTTAAATATTTAAGCAAGGTTATTGCTGTGCATGAAATAACACCCAAGCAGGCAATAAGCGGAAAAGCAAAGCTTAAAAACCAGTTCCCGTTTGTGATTGTGTTCACGTGCAATAAATAAAGAGTGGATGCAAAAAAGTCGATGGGGATAAATATAACGGGGTTGGGCTTTTTGAACCAAAACGGAAGTGCCAAATGAATATATGCAAGCGCAACGCCGCCGCCTGCAATGCCAAACCAATCGATCGTTCCGTCGAGCTGAAGGTCGGAATAAAGCATTATAAAAAACGGGATCAAAAACACTATAATAATCGCACCGCTAACCGCAACGCGACCGTTGGATTTTTTCGGCATCTTGTTTTGGGGATAAAGCGTTTCTGCTTCGGGGCGGGTAATATCGGGGTGGTAAACCTCGGTCTTACAAAGCGGGCATCTTTCCTCGGTATCGCCAAGCTCTACCCCGCATTTAATACAATACATTATTCCGCACCTCTTCTCAAATTACTTTCTACAACCGCCGAAATGCCAAGCTCCTTTAAAGCTTTAAAGAAATGGCGCTCTAAATCCGGCTCCTTTGTGTTACGAATAAAGTTAATATAAATCGTGTTTCCGTATGAAACGATACCGCAATTATACGGCGCGTTTGCTTGGACACCCAAAATAACGTCGAACCTGTTAATATACCCTTGCATAATCTCGGGAATTTTTATCGCGCCGAGGTTAGAAAAGGAAAGACAGGATTTCTTTTCGCCTACCGTATCGAAAACCGCCTTCATAACCGCGTTTTTTATCGGCAACGGAATTAACCTAACGAGCGGATTTTTCTCGTCGTTAACGTTGGTGGCAATAACACCGCTCATATGCTTTGCGGTAACCTCCAACCCCATTTTATGCTTTATAATATTGCAAATCTCCTCAAAGCTAAAATCGCCAAGACGCGGGTCAAGCTCGGGGATAGTGTACATCGCAAAGTTCCTAAGCGTTTCGCTTGGGAAAAGCCGTCTTAGGTTTATGGGAATTAGCAATTTAATTCTTTTTTGCTTTTTAACGTTGGGCGTTTTTTCGTTTTGTAGGTTCAAAAGCGCCTTCATCGTAACCGCACTTAAAAATACGGTAAGCGTAACGCCAAGCTTGTGGGAATAATCTAACGCTTGCTTTAAATCGAGCTTAAAGCAGGTAAGGTTTAAAAACCCGTTTTCTTGTAAATCGCCCGTCATATGCCAAGCGTCCGTATCCTTTCGGCTAAAGGGGACGGGGCCCGCGTTTTTGGGGAAGCTGTCCTCTAATTCACATTCCCTCGGGGGCGTTCTTCT
>JAZRTL010000289.1:0-6610 GCA_045652025.1 Eubacteriales bacterium | reverse complement strand
CCTCGATTTTTTCCTTTATTTCGCGGATTGTGGAATTTTTATTTGAATATTCTGCCGAGAGCTTGTCCTTATCTAAATTAAGGTTGCCCGCGATTGTTTCGAATTGCTTTATTTTAGTTTGCTTTTCGATTTTCGCAGTATTCAAATCGGTAAGATAAGTATCGTATTTCTCTTGTGCCTCTGCCAACTCAGCATCGAGCAATTCAAGGTCTGCAATAGAAACCTCGATATCCTTTATAAGCTGGTTAGCCGCGTTCATTATATCGTTAAAATTATCGCGACGGGTTAAAAATTCGGAAATATTACCCGAGGAAAACAGCATTTCGAAATAGTTCGTATCGCCGTTTTCGTAGATAAACTGCATTAGCTTTAGGTACATCGAAACGCGGTAATCATAGTCCTCTTGGACTATTGCCATTTCGGTTAACACCTCGGCGCGCTTAAGGTCATAGGACTCCATAATTGCGCTATTAATTTCGATTTCTATATCAAGCGCATCGATTTCCGCTTGGTATTGTGCCATAAGCTCGAGCGTTTGACCCGATTGGCCCTCGATATCCTTAATATTACCGGATATAGAGCTTAGCTCGGATTGCAGCTTTTTGAGCATTGCCTTATATTCATCGAGCTCCTCCTCTACCTCGGCGATAGTTCTCGCCTCCGCCTTTTCGTAGGGGATGCTGACCATCGTTGCGGTAACGCTAAGCGCGATGCACAAAAGGACCATTATTAGCTTTTTTAATCTGTTTGTCAAAACAAAAACTCCTTTTGGTTATGCCTTTAAGAACTTCTTCATAGAAATCCAAGAAGCGATAACACCTGCAAAAAGACCTATTGCAAGGAACCCAACGACAAGAATTACAACGTATTCCGAAAACTCAGCCGAGATAATGCCGACCGCGTTCGCAGTACCTGCCGCAGAGGAAATTATATCCTTAAGCAAATATTCATAGATATAGAACTGCAAGCCAAAGGAAACCGCCGCAGAGAACACACCGATAATTATACCCTCTACCATAAAAGGCATACGGATAAAGTTCTTCGTTGCACCGCAAAGGCGCATAAATCTAATTTCGTTCTCACGCGCGGAAAGACCAAGCTTGATTGTGTTCATAATAACGAACAACGAGATTAATAGGAAGATTGCCATTAACCACAATCCAACGAAATAAAGGGTATTTTTTATGCTCATTACGTTGCCGTAAAGCTCGATATTATCCTTTATATCCTCGGTTCTGATTGCATCGACCTTCGCACCGTTTTCATCGATAAAATAAACCTCGTCGATGCTGTTTTTAACCCTTGCAACCTCATCGAAATCCGAAAGGTTGATAAAGGTAATACGGTAGCTTGCGCGAAGCGGGTTATCGTGAACGGCGCTAACGATACCGTCGTTTTCGCCTTCATCATGGCTACCGTGGTCGGCAAAAATTTCCTTTATCCAATCCTCGTTATAGGTATCGAGCATAATTTGAAGATGCTCGTCGGAGGAAATGAATTTAAAGTTATCGTCCTTGGGGACCTTTTTATCTGCCGTCCATTTATCCGAAGTCCAATCGATAATATTGGTTTCATCGCATATTACGGCAAGCTGTTTGCCTATTTCGATAATCTTTTGCTCGTCGTAATCCTTATTAAGCATTACTTCGATAACGTTAAGATTTTCGATAGCGTTAAAGTTACGGTCGATAGTATCGATTACCAAATAGAAGGTACCGACGAGAATCATACAAGCGATAAGCACCAAGATAGAAGCAGTGGTTCTAACGCTGTTACGAAAAACGCCCTTAATACCCTGACCGATGTTATAAAATATTGTGCTCGGTTTCATTCTTCAACGCCTCCGTTTAGCTTAACCTCTTCGTCGGAAGAGGTTTTAAGGTCATCGATATTGAAATCCGCACCGTTCTTATCCGAATATAATTTGCCGTTTTCGATTTGGATAACGCGCTTTTTATATTGTTGAACGATAGACATATCGTGGGTTACAACGATAACCGTCTTGCCAAGCTTATTGATTTTAAGCAAGAGCTCCATTATATCCTTGGACATTTCGATATCCACGTTGCCGGTAGGTTCATCGGCGATAACGGTATCGGGGTTATTAACGAGCGCTCTTGCAAAAGCAACACGTTGCTTTTCACCGCCCGAAAGCTCGGTCGGGAAGGAATCGCTCTTATGGCTAAGACCAACAACCTCCAAAAAGAAGGGAACGCGCTTTTTAATAAGCTTCGGCTTTGCGCCGACAACGCGCATTGCAAAAGCAACGTTTTCGTAAACGGTCATTTTATCGAACAGCTTAAAATCCTGGAACACAACGCCCATTGTGCGACGCAACTTGGGAATACGCCAAGAGCGAATCTTTTCGAGATGGAAGCCGTTGACCTCCAACTTACCCGAAGAAACGCGTTCCTCACAGATAAGAAGACGGGTTAGCGTTGTCTTACCTGCGCCCGAGTGGCCGACAACGAACACGAACTCGCCATCCTCGATGGTAAGCGAAAGATCGTTTAGCGCATGGGTGCCGTTGTTATAGACCATTGAAACATTTTCAAATTTAATCATTGTTTTTACCTAAATTAATAAATAGAGGGTTTACTGATAAGATATTTCTTAACCATTAACGCTACCTTAAAGGTAATAGCGTGTTCAAATTCACGAAGGTCAAGGCCGGTAAGCTTCTTGATTTTTTCCAAGCGATAAACCAAGGTGTTTCTATGAACGAACAGCTTACGCGAGGTTTCGGAAACGTTAAGGTTATTATCGAAGAAGGCGTGGATAGTTTGAAGCGTTTCTCTATCCAAGCTTTCAAGCGAGCCGCGCTTGAACACCTCTTGCAAGAACATTTCGCAAAGGGTTGTGGGAAGCTGGTAAATAATGCGACCGATACCCAAGCTTTCGTAGTTGATAACGTTCTTTTCGGTATCGAACACCTTACCAACCTCAAGAGCAACCTGTGCATCCTTATAAGAACGCGCAAGCTCCTTAACGTTAGCAACAACAGAGCCGATACCTATATGCACCTTAAGATAGAATTCGGATTGAACGGTATCTGCAATGCTCTTTGCGATAAGCTCGATAGCGCGAGGATCGTTAGCAGATTTAACCTCTTTAACCAAAACTATATCCGATTCGCCAACGTTAATAACGTAATCGTGAGCTTTATCGGGGAACATATTTTGGATAACGTCGTAAGGAATAATATCGCCGGAATTGGTAAAGCGAATTAAAATTACAACGCGATTAACCTCGTTATCGAAACGAAGCTCCTTGGATTTGATATAGATATCGCCGGGCAGAATATTATCGAGAATGATGTTTTTGATAAAATTGGTTTTATCGTACTTTTCGTCATAAAGTGTTTTTATGTTAGAGAAGGAAACCGACAGAAGCGCAGAAACGCTCTTTGCGATATCGTCGCCGCCTTCGACAAACACGATATATTCTATTCTCGCGTGAGAGCCGATGGGACGATAGGTATAATCGCCGATAACGAGGGTTTCGTAATTATAGGAAATCTCGTCGAGAATTTCCTTATGCGAACTACCGATTTTTGAAAGCTGGCTACACGCGATTACGACACCTTTATCGTCGATAATGCCTATTTCGCGGTCAACCGCCTCTCTCATTTGATAAATCAACCCTTGAAAAAGCTTATTACTCATTGATATGCTCCTTTTCGAATTTTATCCTTTGTTTAAAATAACCAAATGTTTATACACAGTAATTTTATATCAATTTTTAATTAATTGCAAGAGTTTTTGAAGAATTACACCAAATAAAAGCGTTAATTTTTGTATATTTTGATGCGATTTGGCAGATTTTTCTATTTTACGGGCGAATTGTGAACAAATTGTTAAGGCGGGTGTAAAAAAACACCGCCGTTATTTGTGCAAACGGCGGTGGGTTTTGTTAGTATTCGCAACAAGCGAAGGGGGCATTTTAGGGGATTATTAATTTACAGATTGCATTTCCTTTGCGCGAGCGGCATCGATATTAATCTGCTCGGGGTCGCGGAAGGTGGAAACAACCTGCTTCATAGCGTCCTTAACAAGAGTCGAGCCAAGCGAATTTTGGGATTGCTCGACCGCATCCGAAAGGAGCTTAAGCTTCGATTCTACCTCGGCGCGAGTAAAGGGAGCATCGCGCTCGATAAAGATCATATTATTTTCGGTCTTATCCAAAATCTCGGTCTTTATAAGAAGCTCCTCATAGAGCTTTTCACCGGGGCGAAGACCAACCTCTTCGATCTTTATATCCACCTCCGGCTCGAAGCCCGAAAGGCGTATCATATTCTTTGCAAGGTCGTAAATACGAACCGGCTTACCCATATCGAGAACAAAAAGCTCGCCCTTTTTAGCCATCGCACCCGCTTCCATAACGAGCTGGGATGCTTCGGGGATTGTCATAAAATAGCGAACGATACGCTTATCGGTAATAGTTACGGGACCGCCGTGGGCGATTTGGCGCTTAAACAACGGGATAACCGAGCCGTTAGAGCCAAGAACGTTACCGAATCTTACCGCCGCAAATGATGTTTTACTATCGTGGCGGCATTGCACTATCATTTCGCAAACACGCTTACTTGCGCCCATGATGTTGGTTGGGTTAACCGCTTTATCGGTGGAGATAAGGATGAACTTCTCTACCCCGTATTTTTCCGCCATATCCGCGGCGTTATTGGTGCCGAAGATATTGTTTTTTATTGCCTCGCAACCGCTTTGCTCCATAAGCGGAACGTGCTTATGTGCGGCGGCATGGAAGACAACCTGCGGCTTATAATTAGCGAAAATACATTCCAACCTATTACGGTCGCGCACAGAGCCGATTTCCACGCGCAAATCAAGCGAGGGATAGTTATAGGAAAGCTCTTGCTGGATATCATAAGCATTATTCTCGTAAATATCGAAAATAACAAGCTGTTTGGGACTTCTTGCGGCGATTTGACGGCAAAGCTCGCTACCAATCGAGCCGCCACCGCCGGTTACGAGAATTACCTTATCGTTATAATAATCGAATTCATCGTTATCGTTCATATTAACGGGGTCGCGGAACAAAAGGTCCTCGATTTGAAATTCACGAATCGTCGGCTTTGCGGCACCGGTTTTATCGGCATCCTTAACGGGAAGGTCGTAGATTTTTATCTTACATCCCGTCAAGCTGTAAAAATCGTAAATTCGGGTTGCCTCGTCGCTATTTAAATTAGAAAGCGCAATAAAAATTTCGCTAATACCGTCGCGCTTTATCTGTTCCAAAACGGCGGCGTTTTCGTGGTAAACGGGCAAGCCGTAAACACGGGTTCCAACCTTTGTGGGATCCTTATCGATAAAGAACATCGGCTTATATACCGAGCGGCGATTGTTAACGAGCTCGGTCGCCAAAAGAACGCCAAGCTGACCTGCGCCTACGATAGCAACGTAGATGCTCGGTCCGTTTTCGGAAGCGGCGATTTGGCGATGCTTATACAGCAAGCGATAGGTTAGGCGGGCAAAAATTGCCACAAGAACGGTAAACGCCGAAACAACGGCAAATTGCCAAACGCCTTGATATAAATCAAACGCACGGGAGATAACCCAAGCGATACACGCGCCGAGCATATCCGAAATGATAAGCATAAAATACGCCTTTGAGCTTGTATATCTCCAAACGTTAGAATAGACCTTTAGGAAATAGCGAAGCGCAAAGGTAGAAACGAAAAGAACTGCGGTATTATAAACGTAAGTACCGTATATATATGACGGCGAGGTATCGAACACCTTCGTTGCCGCAAAATAGATAATATTTATAATTAAAAAGCAAAAAACGTCAAACAAGAACAAAATAGGTCTTCTTGCTCTGCTATTCTTAAACAAAAAATTCATACTTACTCTCCGTTATAATCCAAAAAGAACTTATTCGCGGGGGGACAAATATACTTAATACAATCATAACACACATATTATAAATTGTCAACAACACTACCGTTCTTTAAAAACGGATATTTTTAGAAGAAGCTTATAAGCTCCCCCGCTGACAAAAAGAAAAAAGCAACCTTTTCGGTTGCTTTTTAAGTTGCTTTTATTAGCCCAAGTAGCCCTGTCTGTAAAGAAGCTCTGCGCCGAGAACCGCACCGCCTGCCGCACCGCGAAGGGTGTTATGGGAAAGGCAGATGAACTTATAATCGAAGATGCTATCCTCGCGCAAGCGACCGATAGAGATACCCATACCGCCGTAAAGGTCGCGGTCAAGACCGGTTTGGGGACGGTTTTCCTCTTCGAAGTATGTAAGGAACTTTTCGGGTGCATGGGGAAGCTCTAATCTTTGCGCTTCGCCAACGTATGCAGCCCAATCCGCTTTAATTTGCTCGATAGTAGGCTTGTTTTCAAACTTAACAGAAACAGCCGCAAGGTGTCCATCGGAAGCGGGGACGCGGATACATTGAGCAGAAATGGTCGGCTCGGTAGCGTTAACGATAACGTCGCCCTCTACCTTACCCCAAACCTTAAGAGGTTCCTTTTCGCTCTTTTCTTCCTCGCCGCCGATATAGGGGATAACGTTATCCAAAGTTTCGGGCCAGGTTTCGAAGGTCTTACCTGCACCGGAGATTGCTTGGAAGGTGGTAACGTTAACT
>JAZRTL010000288.1:0-2670 GCA_045652025.1 Eubacteriales bacterium | reverse complement strand
GGGGATTTCTACGGGGATTTCTACGGGAGCTTCCGCTTCGGGTTGCTTTTCGTAGCTATCTTGCTCGCTATCCACAATATCTTGGACGGGAGTTTCTTGGGTGGGTGTTTCTTGGGTGGGAGTTTCTTGGGTGGGTGTATCGAAAATCGGGGAATCGAAGGAAGGAACGTCGTAATTAGGTGTTTCCGCCTTGGGCGCTTCGGGCGCGTCGGAATATTGTCTGAACGCGGGCATATAAGCGGAGGCGGGGATAACCTTGCCGTAGGTGGGGAAGCCGTAATCGGGGTGGCCGGGAACGTTCTTTATATTATTATAGAAGTTAATTCGGGTAAGGTCCATATAGGGATAGAGCCAAATACCAAGAATGCCGAGAGTATAGGGAAGCAATATCATCCAAGGGAAGAAGGAATAGAGGAGCACAACGAAATCGAACTTTCTGCCGTGCATCATCTGTCTTGAGCGGGTGATTGACTCAAGCGCGCCCATTTCGGGATTTTCGGCATAAATATAAAGCGCTTGGGAATAGGAGAACATCTTTATAATACCGGGGACAATGAACAAAAGCGACCAAAGGTAAGTAAACAAGCCCGAAAGGAACAAAATCTTAAACGCGCCCCAAGAATATTTAAAGCCGCTAAAGATTTCCTTTGCCGAAGGTCTAACCTCGGGGTTTCTTGCAATGCCTTGGAGCATTCTAATCCAACCGACCGCATAAGCCGGAACGGCAAAAAAGTCGATAAAAATAACAACTGCAACGCAAATAACAGCACCGATAATCGCGCCTGCTTCCTCGAGCGTTTCCGAAAGAATTGCCATAAGCGCACCCGCGACCAAAAGCGAGCCGAAAAGCACGAGACAGAATAGCAACGTAGCGAGAAACAGAACGCCTACCTTGCCTTTAAGCTGTTGCTTGGCAAGAAATTTAAAATGAGCTCTTGTCATAATAAAACTCCTTTTTTTGTTTTATAAAAAAAGTATATAATAATAAAAACATTTTGTAAATAGCTAAAAAAATAATTGGCAAACCGTACAGTTTTTGTTGCCTTAAAATAGCGAAAATCAATAAGAAAAAAATCCGCTTTTTGCTAAAAAACGGCGTATGTCGCATAAATAGCCCGAAAATCTTGACAATATAAAAAGTTTGGTGTAAAATGATAAATTGATATGGGATAATTTGTTGACCGTGTCGAATTTTACGGCAGGAGGAATAGCTGTGTCGGAAAAGGATATAAGAAAGCTTGGCCGTGGCGAGCTATTGGAGCTTCTGTTGGAGCAAACCGAGGAAAACGAGCGTCTTCGCGACCGTCTTCGCGTTGTTGAACGAGAATTGGAAAACAGAAGAATAGCGCTCGATAGCTGCGGTTCTATTGCCGAGGCGTGCCTTAAGCTTAGCGGTATTTTTGAGGTTGCGCAACAAGCGGCAGACAGTTATTTGGAAAACGTTTCGCTATATACAGAGGACAGAGAATCTGTTTTTAGACGTATCGAGGTCGAAGCACAGCAATCGGCGGAAAATATGATCGCCGTTGCCGAGCGTAAATGCGCGCTTTTAGAGGAAGAAACCAAAAGAAAATGCGACGAGATGGTTCGCGTTGCGCGCCGCCAAGCCGACGGCTATTGGAATATGGTTTCGACCCGTCGCGAAAGTCAGCTAAACGATAATGAATTAACCAAGGAAGATACAGCGGATGAATAACCAATTTTCGCCTCTGTCGGTAAAGGATATCCAATCCGAGCTAAAGCGTGTGCGCCATCGCAAAAAGCATATAGTTGTTGTTCGCGGCGCAATATATACGCTAATTACCGTTGCCGCCGTTGCGGTTTTGGTAGCGATGCTTTGGATGCCCGTTTTGCAAATCCACGGCAATTCTATGACACCTACCGTCAACGCCGATGATATTATCGTAACCCTTAAGGGTGGCGATTTTGAAACAGGCGATATAATTGCCTTTTATTATAATAACAAGGTTTTGGTTAAGCGCGTTATTGCGCTACCGGGCGATTGGGTAGATATCGACGAGCTTGGCAACGTTTACGTTAACAGCGTTTTGCTCGACGAACCCTACGTTTCCCAAAAGGCGCTTGGGGATGGCGACGTTAGCTTCCCTTACCAAGTGCCCGAAGCCAAGTTTTTCGTTATGGGCGACCATCGCGGCGTTTCGATCGATTCGCGCAGTAGCGCCGTCGGTTGCGTTGGCGAGGAGCAAATTGTTGGAAAAATCGTTTTCCGCGTTTGGCCTTTAAACGAATTTGGTATAGTAGAATAAACTATTTAGTCCTATTTTGGATTATAAAGGAAGAAATTTTATGAAAAAGCTTCTAACAATTTTTGCGGTTCTTTTGCTTTCCCTTTGCTTTTGTACCAATGCGGTAGCAGTTAGCGAGCCGATCGATTTAGAGCGTACCGCACAGCTTTCGGTAACAATGACTTGCTCCCACGGATATAAATGCGGTGGTAACGTTGCGATTTATTACATCGCGTCTATCGAATGGGCGGGTAGCAACTACGTTTTTAAATATACCGAGGAATTCAAGGATTGTAATATCCCGCTCGAGAATATCAGCGACGATAAAAAGGCGGAAAAATATAGCAATTACGTTATTGAAAAGGGCATTGTTGTCGACCGCAAGATACTTGTCGATGGCTCGGTTGTTGTTAAGGACCTTCCC
>JAZRTL010000287.1:0-1264 GCA_045652025.1 Eubacteriales bacterium | reverse complement strand
GCCATATCAAGCGATTGCAAAATTAAATAAGAGGGGCTTGTCGAGGCAAATAAAGCCATCGCATCCTTAACACGCGCTAAATCGATAGTACAGCTTTTGTTAACGTGAAGGTAAGCACCGCCGGTTAAAACGGGTAGAGTTTTGTGGGCGGAATCGCAACACATCCAAGCGCCTTGCTCTATCGGGTGGCATTCAAGCTCCAAAAACCTAAGATAAGCGCCGTGAGCGTTGTCAACCAAAAGCTTCGCGCCGTATTGGTCGCAAAGCATCGCAGCTGCTCTAATATTAGCAATGTTGCCCAAATAATCGGGCGAGGTAATATAAACCGCCTTTTCGCCCTCGGTGGTCTTAAGCCATTGCTCTAAATATTCAATATCAACGCCACAACTAAGATAACTGCTGTTGTCGGCGGGGAGCCAATCGCAATCCAAATCCAAAAGCGCAAGCGTCGAAATAAAGGTCTTGTGCGCGTTACGTCCCGCGATAATTTTCGCGTTTTTGCCCGCATAAAGCTTAAAGAGATAAAGCATTGCGCGAATGCATTGTGAAGAGCCCTCTGTGGAATAAAAGGTGTTTGCCCCAAAAAGCTCGCTCGCGTTGGCTTCGCTCTCTTTAATAATCCCGCTCGCCTCGTATAAAGCGTCTGCACCGCGGATTTCGGTAATATCCAAGCTCTCGCAGCCAATAACCGAATGCCCCTTGTGTCCGGGCATATGGAACCTAACGGGAGAACGGTCGGCGTACTTGCTAACAAAATCGCAAATCGGCGTTGTCATTATACGTCACCAAGCGCCTTTGCAACCGCAACCATAATAGCACATTCCATCCTCTTGCGGAACAGCTTACAGCCATATTCGTAAATACCCTTAACCGAGCCGGTCGCGTGGTAAGCGTTTGCCGCACACCCGCCCGAGCAATAAAGCTTTGCCCAGCATTCGTTACAATCCTTGCGGGCATAAACGTTACATTCCAAAAATTCGTTTTGGATTTCGGTGTTGTCAACGCCGTTCCAAATATCGCCAAGCTTAAATTTATCGTCGCCAACAAATTGGTGGCAGGGGTAAAGGTCGCCCCAAGGCGTAACCGCCATATATTCCGTACCCGAGCCACAGCCCGAAATGCGCTTGTAAATGCAAGGACCGCCCGAAAGGTCTATCATATAGTGATAAAACGTAAAGGGCTTGCCTTCCTTTTCGCGCTTAAGCATAAGCTTTGCAAGCTCCTCGTATTGCTCTAAAACAATAGGAAGGTCCGCTTCGGTAAG
>JAZRTL010000286.1:0-1642 GCA_045652025.1 Eubacteriales bacterium | reverse complement strand
CACCAAAGGTCCTCGGCGCTGCCGCCGCCTCTGCCGATAATTATAACGTCGCACATTTTGCTCGCATCGAGCGTTCTCACCGCGTTAATAAGCTGGGCGGGAGCGTTTGGCCCTTGAACCAAGGAGGGATAGAGATAAATTCTTGCGGCGGGAAAGCGCCTTCTCGTAACGTTTATCATATCCCTAACCGCCGCACCGCCGGGAGCGGTTATAACGCCGATTGAGAAGGGGATTTTTGGAAGCTTCTTTTTATGTTCTTGGTCGAAAAGACCTTGCGCCCCAAGCTTTTTCTTTAATTGCTCGAACGCGATATAAAGCGAGCCGACACCGTCCGGCTCCATTTCCTCGGCGTAAATACGGTATTGACCGTCGCGAACGAAAACCGCAACTCTACCCAAGCAAACCACCTTCATACCGTCCTCGGGCTTGAACTTTAGCTTCGTCGCGCCGCCGAACATTGTTGCGGGGATAGAGGAATTTTCGTCCTTAAGGGTAAAATAAATATGTCCCGAGCCGCCGTAAACGCGAACGTTGGAGATTTCGCCCTTAACGTAAACCTTGTTAAGCAACGGCGCAGTTGCCAAATAGTCCTTTATATAGGTATTTAACTGCTCGACAGTAAGCGCCTTTTCGGGCGTTAGATTAATCACGCCTCTTCACCGTCGTCTTCGTTTTCTTCGGTTTCTGCCGAAAGAGGACGCGGCTTAGCAAGCGGCTTTTCCACACCCGCAGCATATTTACCCAAAACGCCGTTAATAAAGCCGACCGAGCCCTCCTCGCCGAAATAGCGAGCAAGCTCAAGCGCCTCGTTAACCGAAATTTCAACGGGGATTTCGGGGAAATAATCTATTTCACAGCCCGCAAGACGAAGCACGGACAACGTTACGCGGTCGATACGGTCGATTCTCCAATTATCCGCACAACGCGCGATTTTCTCGTTAATATCGCCAAGGTTTTCATCGGCGCGCAAAAACAATTCTTTTGCGAACGCGCTAACCTTTTCCTCGCGCTCGATAGCCGCGGAATCGATAATCTCCTGCGAAGTGCGCTCGTAATCAAAGCTACGCTCAAAAAGCAACTCTATTGCAACCTGCCTCGATTCTCGTCTTGTCATAAAAACATACCTCTCGATTAAACAAAATCATAATAATTCACGCTATTATATCATCTCTTTTTCGCCATGTCAAACGGTTAAGCAAAATAAATTAATAAAATATACTTGAAAAAGTAATTATTTGTTGTATAATTATAATGTTAAAATATTATTTTGTAATCCGAAAGGAACAGTTTTTATGTCAAACGGAATTTTCGGCGCAGAAAAGCGCCCTATCGTTACAATCGTTATGGACGGTATTGGTATTTGCAACCGCGAGGTTGGCAACGCCATTAAAGCCGCAGATACCCCTACCTTAGATATGCTTGCCGAAAAATATCATTGCTTTAAGCTTAAGGCACACGGCACGGCGGTTGGCTTGCCCTCCGACGACGATATGGGTAACTCCGAGGTTGGCCACAACGCGCTTGGCGCAGGTCAGGTTTTTGCACAGGGTGCAAAGCTCGTTTCGGAAGCAATCGAATCCGGCAGAATGTTCGAAAGCGATTCTTGGAAGGAAATCGTTGCAAACGCAAAGAACAGCACCCT
>JAZRTL010000285.1:0-5271 GCA_045652025.1 Eubacteriales bacterium | reverse complement strand
ATTTCTCTTCTCTTGTTGAGCTTCGCTCGCTTACCCAAGAGATTTCGGCGAAAATAATCAGTGAAGAGCTTATTGCCGACGATGCTTCGCCTAATCTATATAAAATCCGTCGCGAGCTTCGCCGTGCCGAAGAGAGTGTTCGCGAGATATTAAATAATCTAACCGTTGGCGAAAGCTCAAAATATCTTCGTGATTCTGTCGTTACGATTAGATCGGGAAGATACGTTATCCCCGTCCGTGCCGAGCATAAGAACGAAATTAAAGGTCTTGTGCACGATTCGTCGGCTTCGGGCCAAACGCTGTTTATCGAGCCGATAGCCGTTTTGGAAGCGAACAATAAAATTCGCGAGTTAAAGGGTAAGGAAGCCGAAGAAATCGAAAAGATTTTATATGACCTTTCTTCAAAGGTTGCCGAATGTGCGAACGTTATCCGCGTTAATTTTAAAGCAATGGTCGACCTGGATATAATCTTTGCAAGGGCTAAATATTCCTCGGATATATCGGGAATAAAGCCAAAAATGGATGCGGGCGTTATAAAGCTTATCCGCGCAAGACATCCGCTTATCCCGCGTGATAAGGTCGTTCCTATCTCGGTTGAATTTGGCGATAAAGAGAACGCGCTAATTATCACAGGCCCCAACACCGGCGGTAAAACCGTAACGCTAAAAACCTTGGGCTTGCTTGCGATGATGGCTCAAAGCGGCTTGTATATCCCGTGTGATGACGGTAGCGCTATGCCCGTTTTCAACGGCGTTTTCCCCGATATAGGCGATGAACAAAGCATCGAGCAATCGCTTTCCACCTTCTCGTCGCATATGGTTAACGTTGTTTCAATAATTAACGAATGTGCAAAGGGCTCGCTCGTTCTTTTCGATGAGCTTGGCGCGGGTACGGACCCAACCGAGGGCGCTTCCTTGGCAATCGCTATTTTGGAGCGCGTTCGCGCCTCGGGTGCTATCGTTGCCGCTACAACCCACTATTCCGAAATAAAGCTATACGCTTTAGATACCGAGGGCGTGCTTAACGCTTCCTGCGAATTCGATTTGGCAACGCTAAAGCCAACCTATCGTTTAATTACGGGTATCCCCGGTAGGAGTAACGCTTTCGAGATTTCCCGCCGTCTTGGCATGGACGAATCTGTTATTGAACGTGCAAAGGCAATATTAAAAGAGGATAATATTCGCTTCGAGGACGTTATTGTTCGTTTAGAGGAAGCCGAGCAGGAATTAAGAAAAGAACGTACAGAATCCGAGCGTGCAAGGCGTGAGGCGGCAAAAATACGCGAGCAAGCAATGGAAGAAGCAAAGTTGCTTAGGGAAAGGGCAGAAGCCGACCTTGACCGCGCGCGTAATCAAGCCCAGCGTATTATCGATGCCGCGAAGCTCTCCAGTAACCAAATCTTCGAACAGCTAAACGAGCTTAAGCGCCAAGAAAATAAACGCTTGGAAGCCGAGCGTATTGAGGAAGCAAGGCGCTCTATCCGCCAAAATATAAAGGATACCTCTTCGCTTATTTCCGATATAGAGGAATTTGAAGTAGAGGAAGAAAATTACGTGCTCCCTCGTCCGCTCCAAGCGGGCGACCGCGTTCTTCTTGCCGATATCGGTAGGGAATCTGTGGTTAAAAGCGTTTCTGGCGAAACTGTGTTTACCGTTTCGGGTAGGTTCGAAACAAAGACGAATATAAAAAATATCCGCCTTCTCGGTAACGCCGCTTCTGCGGAAAAGATTAATAAACAAAAGGGCAAAGCGCAATATTCCCATAGCGTTTCCTCTGTTCGTAACGAAATCGACGTTAGAGGTCAAACCGGCGATGATGCTTGGTTTATGATCGACCGCTATTTAGAGGACGCAATCCTTGCGGGTTATGAATTCGTATCGGTAATCCACGGTAAAGGTACGGGCGCACTGCGTACGGCTCTTTGGCAATATTTTAAACAGGATAAAACAAGAATTAAATCCTTCCGCGCAGGTCGCTACGGCGAGGGTGATCTTGGCGTTACAATCCTCGAGCTTAAAATCAAGAAATAGATAAAAATAGTACAAACAATCACCCCAAGAACCCTTGCGCCTTCTTGGGGCCCCCATAATAAAACAAAAAACCACCTTTACGGTGGTTTTTTGCTTTGTAAAGGGTTATGCATCAATGTCAAATCGTGTAATAACCCATTTGCCGTCAATCTTTTTAAGGTCCATAAATAAATAATCGGTGTTTTCAAATCCGACTCGAGTATCGGTAAAGGGAATGTCCAAAGCAAGCCCAACTAAATTGTCGTCTGTGTCAACAACAACACCATCAATTACAATATGTCCGCGAACAATGCTGTTATCCTCGTTAATGTTGTTGCTAAAGTATTCAAGATATTCGTTGTCTTCGCTGTCAAATAACACCTTTGCGGCTTCAATATCGTTGTTTAAATAAGCGTTAAAGAAGTGAATAGCAATCTTTTCCGGCTCTGCATAAGTCGTTTTTAAGTTGCTGTAATGTGTAATTTCAATAACTTTAAAGGGAGTATCGCTCAATCCGCTCGCGTCAATGGTAAAAGCAAAATATCTGTCATTGCCATCGGGGTCGGTAAAAGCAAAACCTCTGTTAATCGTAGCATCGTTAATATAGGTAGAAACGGTAAAAAGTGCGTCTTTCTTAAAGTTTTCTATCCAATATAAGCTTCTTCCTACTTCTAAAACCTCGCCATCGTCAATAACCAAAAATCTAAAATCGGTTAAATCGTAATTAGGCTTAAAATAAATGTCAAAGTTGTTGTCATCGTAAAAGTGCTGATAGTCGATATAGCTTATCGCAACGTCTTCGGCATCCATTACGCCAACTTGTATCAACGCGCCGTTATCTATTTTCGCTAAATAATAACCGCCGTCTTTCATACTGTAGCTAATTTGGTAGGTGTACATAACGCCGCTTTCATCGTAAAATTGAATACCGCGTTCGCTAATTAATTCGTCGATATAGGTTTTAACAATAACTGGATTTTCGGGTGTAAGTGTACCGAAATCGTATATGGTTTCGTTAGGCGTGACGTTTCCGTTGTAATCGATATTAAGTGAAATGAATCTAAAATTCGTAACCGTTTCGGTTGCTCTAAATAAGAATGCTTCGTATGCGTGAGGCACGTTCTCGGTAAACATTGTAGCATCAACGCTTTCTGCATCGGTTCCATATTGCATAATAATAGGGCCTACCGTTACTTCTTTATCCGTGGGATTGTTTGTGGTGTCTTCTTCGGAAACGTCTTCGCTAACGCTTGAAGAGTTGTCCTCGCTGATATCCTCGGAAATATCCTCGCTTACTTCTTCAGAAATGTCTTCGCTAACCTCCGTGGAAACGCTTTCGCTGTTTTCCGCGGAAATATTTTCGCTAACGTTAGAAGAAGTGTCATCGCTAATATCCGAACCAATGCTCTCGTTAACGTCTGCCGCGCAAGCAAATAAAACCAAAGCGCACAAAGCGTAACAAATTATTTTAATCCAAAGCTTTGTCTTACTAATCTTCATAATATTTCTAATCCTGTTCTTCGTGTTGCTAATTCCATCAAAGTTTATCGGGGCGGGGGTAGGGAATCGCTTCTTAGTGCCAATGCTTATCAAGGTATGCGAATATTGCTTCTTCTTTTCCTCGGAAATATCCGAAGCAAATACCATCTCATCACAGCTTGTTTCCATATCGTAGGTCATACGGTTAAAGGCAATCCAACACATTGGGTTAAACCAATGAACACATAAAAGTAAATAGGAAAATAGCTTTACAATATGGTCAAAACGCTTTATATGGCATTTTTCGTGTGCGATAATACATTCCTGCTCGGTTTCCGAAAGCCCAAAGGGGAGGTAAATTCTCGGCTTAAAAATACCCATCGAAAAGGGTGTGTCTATTTTGTCCGAAAGGAAAACGTTATCGAACAAAGGTATTTTCGTTTGCATACGTCTGTATGTCTTAACGTAGGTGATAATACCGTAGGTTAACATCCCCAAAAAGCCCAAAGCCCAAATAACAAAAGCTATTTGCATAAGCAAAACCGACCAATCAATACTGCTTTCGGTAACAGAATTAATAATTTCGCCGCCTTGCATAGCATCAACCGAGGGTGTGCCAATAGCGGTGCCGTCAACTATCGTAGTAGATGGGTTAACCGCAACGGCAGGTGAGGGAGTATAATTCGGAATCCTTTCAACCGTTTCGGTAATTTGTGTACCTATGTTCTTCTCTCCGCCAAAGCTAAAAACGCTAAATATCGTCTTAAAGCTATAAGGAATACAAAGGCGGAATCCCGCTACCGCCCAAAGCATATAGGAAAATCGCTTCGGAGCATTTTTAATTAAAACTCTAATTAATAAGATAAAAAGAATAACCACAGCGGCTTTAACGTTCATCTCAATAATCGTGTTAAAAACGTTTGCCATACTTATCCCTCGCTTTCTTTGTGCTCGTCAATAAGCTTCTTTAATTCCTCTGCTTCGCTCTCGGAAATACGCTTGCCGCCGAAAAAGGCAACTAAAAATTTAGGAAGCGAGCCGTCAAAGGTGTGGTTAACAAAATGCTCGCTGGCAAACACCTGCACGTCCTCCTTTGCGATTAAAGAGGTAACAACGGTGTCCACGTTCTGAGCAAAGCCCTTTTCGCTCATCTTTTTAAGCGTGGTGTAGGTTGTCGGCTTCTTCCAACCAAGCTTTTCGTTACAAAGCTCAACAAGCTTGCCCGATTGAATCGGCTCGTTTTCCCAAATAACCGTCATAAAACGGTAATCGCTTTCGCATAATTTAAGATTTTGATCGTTCATTTCGCTTCTCCTTGTATGCGCTGGTTTATAATCACCAACCTTAACCTAAGTCTATAACAACCAACCAATTTTGTCAAGAGGTTTTTAAAAATTTTTTCGAAAATTAAAAATACATAATTTACGCTATATTTAAAAATCAAACACTATATGTTGTTGACAACTTAATAATTAATATGTTATCATATATTTAAAGAAAGCGAGGCGTTAAAATGAGCTCTGCAGATAAAGCATTTATACAAACCTGTAAGGATATAATAGAAAACGGCACTCCCGTTTTGGATGAACGCGTTCGTCCTCATTGGGAGGATGGAACTCCTGCATATACAATCAAAAGGTTTGGTGTCGTTAACCGTTACGATTTGTCAAAGGAATTTCCGCTTATCACAATTCGCCCCATTTCGCTAAAAAAAGCGGTGGACGAGATTTTGTGGATATGGCAAAAGAAGTCAAATAATATTAACGATCTCGGAAGTGGTATT
>JAZRTL010000284.1:0-10982 GCA_045652025.1 Eubacteriales bacterium | reverse complement strand
GACATCAAAAAGCATATGGAAGAACTGTTGTGTTCTGTTATCTCTGGAAAGAAGAATTTGCAACACTTCCAAGCGTTCGAAATTTGTTTACTGCTCATATTATGCCTCTTGGTTACTTGAGCAGCGATACTTTCCCAAAAGAAGACAAACGTACTTATATTGGGAACAATCAAGTGATTAAAAAATTAGGATTAGTACGCTCACCAGAAAAAATTTTTGACAAATGGAAAATACCAGTATTCAGTTTAGCAACAAACTCACTACTTAACGAATATCCCTACGAGCAATGTTTGACATTAGAGGATGCTTTGAATAAGATTTAAAACTTTTCCCTCTTTCGGTGATAGCACCACAGGTTGCAGTAAATCGTGAGCAAGGTTAAGGGTTTTAGGTTCTCCTAATAAGTGATATTTGGGCGTCCAAACGTCCCGCTTGTTACGGTATAAGATAAAATTAAACGGATGTGTAGAATTTCTACACATCCGTTTTTACTATCAAAAAATATAATACTTTTTGGGGAAATGATTTATTTCTTTTCGGGGGAGATGACGATTTTTCTATCTGCACCTTCGCCGATAGAGCGGGTTGTTACACCTGCGATATTTTGGCAAGCGGCGTGGATAATACGTCTTTCGTAAGCGTTCATAGGTTCAAGCGCGAAGCTACGGTTATATTTAAGTACCTTTTCGCTCATACGCTTTGCAACACCGCGGAGAGTTTCCGCGCGCTTTTCACGATAGCCCTGTACGTCAACGGTAACGCGGTAGAAGCCGCTCTTTTGCATATTTGCAGCAAGGGTAGCAAGATATTGGAGAGAATCCAAAACGTCGCCTCTTCTGCCGATTAGGATGCCGAGTCCTGTGCCATTGATTGCAATAGTTGCGCCTTCGCTATCCTGCTCGGTAATTACGGCAGTAGCGTTAAGACCCATATTGCTAACCAAATTTTCGATAAATTCCAAAGCACGTCTTGCGGGAGTGCTCTTTATTTTAACGCTAACCTTAGCGTCAACAGCGCCCAAGCCGAGAATTCCCTTTTTACCTTCCTCGAGAACCTCTACTTCTACTTCGTCTGCTTTAACGCCAAGCTCTTGGCAAGCGAGCTCTATCGCTTGGTCAACAGTTTTAGCCGATGCAACGGTTTCTTTTAACATAATTTTACCTTTCAATTACTTTTTGTCCTCGTCGTCATCGGAGGTTAACATCTCGATACGGCGGGGAGTGCGGGTTGTGGGGTCGGAGGAGGAGGAGGAAGCGCTTTCGCCCTTATTACCAACGATAATATCGTCGTAGGAATTATCGTCCTCATCTACCTCGATAGTAATAACCTTCTTCTTCTTTTGCTTGCTCTTCATTTCCTTTCTTGCCTCGGCAATCATTTCCTCGGTAACCGCGGGGATAGGCATTGCCTTTGCAAAAACAAGAGTTTGACCAACGCTTAATATGGTACGCCATACCCAGTATGCGCCGATAGCGGCGGGCATAGAATAGGCGAAAATCGCCGAGATAAGAGGCATACCTACTTCCATAAAGAAGCCGCCGCCAACGGGGTTACCGTTTGCATCGGTCTGTTGTGCAGAGCCGGAGAATTTGCGGGTGATCTTTGTGGAGAAGAAGGAGGTAAGGAATACGAGCACGGGGATAACCATAAGCCACATATTCGCGCCAAAATCCGGCTCGTTAATTAGGTTAAGCGGGCCAACGCGGTAGTTGGGAAGGTTATCTCTGTATTCTTCTAACTTAGTTTCTTCGTATTTAACAATAATCTCGCTGCTTATTTTATTCTCAGCAACAAGCTCCTCGAGATCCTCTCTGCCGTCGATTATAAGGCGGGAGAGAGCCATTTCGTTTTCGCTAACCGCAACGTCGGAGGAATAGACGAAAACGTTAAAGCCATTATTTTGCTCATCCTGCTTTTTGCCGCCGAGCGCGGTTTGATAGCTTTCGATAAGCTTAATTTGCTCTAAATATTCTGTTTCGCTTGCGAACGCTTCTTTATTAAGCATTTCCTTTTGGGTTTGATAGAACGAAACAGCGGTTTCGGATTCCTTTTGGATATTGATTTGGATATCCGAAGCATAGGTAAGGGGATTTCTTACGATAGTGAAAAGTATTAAAATAATGGGAAGCTGGATAAGCAGAGGAAGACAGCCGGAAAACTGGTTGTAGCCGTTCTTTTGGTACATTTCCTGTATTTCCATTGTCATTTTTTGTTGGGTAGCTCTGTCGTTTCTGCCCTTATACTTTTCGCGGATAGCCATTTCCATGGGCTTTACCTTAGCCATCATAATTTGCGATTTTTGTTGCTTGATGGCAAGAGGTATAAGAACGATTTGCATTACCAACGCAAAGAAGAATAATGCGATAAGATAGGAATCGCCCGAAATGGCAAGACAGCCCTTCATTAAATAAGAGAAGGGGACGTAAATAAAGCTCATTTAATTAACTCCTTTTTTAGAGTATTGCAAATCCGATACGCCCAAAAGCGCACAAAAAGACGCCTTTTAGGTGGTTCGTATTTACTTGACTCACTCTAGACGTAAGCAAAAAGCTTAGTCGGGGGAAAAAGCTCTTAAAATAAAAAAAGCTTTTACTTTTTCTTCTTCGGCACAGGGTCGTACCCACAATTTTTATTAAAGGGGTTACACCTTAAAAAACGCCACAACGCAAGGAAAAGCCCTATTACTGCGCCGTGAACTTCAATAGCTTCGATAGCATAAGCCGAACAAGTCGGATGAAAACGGCAGTGACGGGGCTGTGACGAAGAAATATGCTTTTGATAAAACCGTATAAGACCGATAAGTAATTTTTTCATACCATATTGCCTATAAAAGTGCCGCTTTTTCCAATAAACATTCAAGCTCCGACGTTACCACGGAAACGTGGGCCTCAACACAAGGTTGACGCGCGACAATGACGATAATATGACCTTCTTTTATAAACGGATGAAAAACACGATAAGATTCGCGGATTATGCGCTTTGCTCGGTTGCGCTTAACCGCGTTACCGCGATTTTTAGAAACGGTTATACCTAATTTGTTGGTTACTTGGTTCGATTTAAGAACGTACAAAGCAACGTACTTACCGGAAAAGCACCTGCCGCGGCGGTACGCGCGCGAAAACAGGTGGTTTTCCTTAAGTGTTTGTACCCTACGCTGTTTATTCATAGGATATTGAATTAATAAGTAAGTCTTGCTCTGCCTTTAGCACGTCTTCTCTTAAGAACCTTTCTACCGTTAGTGGTAGCCATTCTCTTTCTAAAGCCGTGTTCTTTCTTTCTGTGCCGCTTTTTGGGTTGATATGTTCTAAGCATGGTATTACACCTCCTGTTGAGATTAAAAACATTAGTATTATACTTCGCTTATGCGCCGTGGAAAGACGTTAGCTACCCAGGATAGTAGTTAAAGTCCACGCATAGCAAGGCAACGTATATTATATAACCATAATAACCGTTTTGTCAAGACCTTTTTGGCTTATTTTATAGAAATATCAAGCGTTTTCACGCGATAGAGCTATAAAAAACAAAGCTTGTAAACGCCATAACAAAGGTTATGCAAATTAGTATTACAGACACCGCCATACCAAACATTTTGTTATTTTTTTGGGCGTTCTTAATTAAAAGCCCAATATATAGCGAGCCCAAAACGAGCGTTAGGGCGATATATCTAAAGTCCATAGTACAAAAATGGGCAAAGGTAAAGCAGAATTTAACGTAGGAAAAAATTAGCGTTGCGCCGATAATTAAAACCGAAATCAGCTCGATTGCGAGCTTTTTTTCTTTAATTGCCGTTATAAGCGACCAAATTGCCGCAACGACCGAGATAAGCGCAAGTATTGCAGACGACCAAAAGAGAATATTTGCAAAAATCTCGAGCGAAGTGCCCTTTCCGATATAATATTCCCCGAAAACCGCGCTTTTTAACGCGCCGAGCGGGATATTATATTCGAAATATTCAAACGCTTGAGTTTTTAAAACCCTTGCGGGATAAACGCCGTTATCTATTATCGACGAAAAATCGAAAAGACGCTCGTAAACCGACCTAAAGCCGATATATTGGTTACTGCTTTGAGAAAGCATAGGAACGTAGGTCGGGGGGATTTTAAACAAAATATAGTTTCTTAGCTGCCACCAAAGTGCGATAGGAATGCAGATTACGCCAAAGACGGCAAATTGGGAGAAAAGCTGTTTTTTGTTCGCTTCCTTTTTAAAAAATAAGATCGCGAAAAGAAGCGCAACGCCAACCGAAACAAGCCCGCCGGAAAGCTTTACGCCCATTGAAAAGCCGATAGCGAGAGCCAGCGCGATAATTTTTAGCAAATTGGGTCGTCTATACCATTCGACAGCGAGAACGACGGCAAGAAGCGAGAGAGTTATAGAAAGAATATCGTTATTTATACTGCCCGCAAGCATTATAAAGGACGGATGGAACGAAACTATTGCAAGCGGAACGCAAAGCGACGCGCCGTTTAAGCCGAAAAGCTTAAAAAGCTTATGGGAAAGAAGCATTACAGTGCTTGAGCAGAAAAGCGAGATTAGCTGTAAATTCTCGAGCGCGGCGTTCATCGCAACACCGAAAAAGGTTTGGATTTTAAGCCATACGGCACACAAAAAATGCCAAACGGGCGGTTGATAATATTGCCATTTTACAGTATTTGCCAACCCCTCGCCGTTATAAAGGCGCATTATATATTCCAAATGGCCGTTTTCGCCGCCGACGTCGTGTTGGCGGATAAGGTGGCCTGTTACTTGAATATAATTTAAGCGAAGCACAAAGCCAAGCGCGAGGATTAGGAAAGCTATATTTTTTTCGCTTATTTTTTCGTTTTTATAGATTTTATAATAGCAAAAAAAGACAAAACAAAAGCAAACGGCTATAAAAAGCTGGTTTGGGTATTCGAAATTTTGCTTCCAAGCGGTAAAGGAGGAAAGCAGACCGCAAAAAAGGCAAAGTACGCCCAAAATTTTATATTTATTTTTATAAACGGCATCTTTTACGGGATACATTAAAAATCACCTATATTCAATTTTTTTACATTATATCCGAAACACCTTAACCTGTCAATAAAATTGTCGTTTAGCCGCCCTATATTATAGTATATATAATATATTAGTATAAATATTGGTGGAAAACTATTTACAAGACAGAAAATGTATGATATAATTAAACGAATATTTATAGATATATATTTTTATATAAAAAGGTGTAAAATAAATGACGGATAACGAATATAAACAGATAAAGGTTTATATCCTCGACGAGCTCAAGAAAACCTACGCGGGAACTACTGTTTCGCTTTGGTTTGAGGATATGAGGGTTGTTTTACTTAACAACAACGAATTAACGCTTTCCTTCCCGATAAATAAGAAAAATTTTGTTGAAATGCAATATTATGACGTTTTAAGGGAAAAGGCATCGAGCATTTTGGGCTTTGCGGTTAATCTTACTATTATTACCGACGAGGACGAAGCCGAGCTTAAGCTTTCGGGCAGAATTAAAAAGCCCGAAGAGGAAGAAAAGGTTATTTCGGCTTATAAAATTAAATACAACCCCAATTATACGTTCGAAAACTTTGTTGTTGGCAAGGCAAACGATTTGGCATACAAATCGGCTCTTGCGGCGGCGAAGAACCCCGCAAACATTAACAACCCGCTTTATTTTTACGGTCCGTCGGGCTTGGGTAAAACCCACTTGATGTTTGCGATTGTTAACGAGATTAGAAAGACTCACCCCGAATATAACATACTTTACGTTACGGGCGAGGAATTTACAACCGAGCTTGTAGAGGCGATTTCCAACAAAAAGCCGATGTTATTCCGCGAAAAATACAGAAACGTAGACGTATTTTTGGTTGACGATATTCAATTTATCGGCGGTAAGCTTTCGATACAAGAGGAATTCTTCCATACCTTTAACACCCTTTACGAGAACAATAAGCAAATTATTCTTGCGGCGGATTCCCACCCTAAATATATGCAAGGGATTGAGGACCGTCTTAAAACAAGAATGAGCTGGGGCTTGGTTACCGATATTCAACCGCCGGACCTTGAGCTTAGAATTGCTATTTTCCAACGTAAAGCGAACGATTACGGCTTTAAGATAGATATTGACGTACTTACCTATCTTGCAAACAACATTACCAAAAACATCCGCGATATTGAGGGTGCGCTTAAGAAGTTAAGAGCAAATATGCTTATAACCGGCAAGGAATGCGACGTTCAAACCGCGAGAGAGGTACTTAAGGATTTCTTTGAGGACAACGAAAACAAGGAAAACATTAGCCAAAAGATATTCCTTTATATTAAAAAGCGCTACGGCGTTACCGAGGACGAGCTTAAAAGCTCCAAGAGGAACGCGGATATTATAGCCGCAAGGCATTGCGCGGTTTACTTATTTAGAGAAACCACAAACTTCTCTCAAAAGGCGATAGCAAAGATTTTTAACAAAAAAGACCATACGACCGTTATGAATTCGATTATGGTCATTAAAAAGAAAATGATCGATTCTCCCGCTTTTGAAGAAGAAATGATTAACACCGTCAAGGAGCTTAGAGGTTAATCCACAAAAGAAAAAAGAAACAAATATTTATAGTATTTATTTGTAGTATTAGTAGTAGTAGGGTCTGTGGAAAAGTGGACAAGTCCCAAAGCCGTTGTTACACAATTAAAAGCGGAAATTTTTGGTTGTGGATTGACGGCGATTTTACGGTGGATTGTATGTGGGTTAGGTGTGGAAAAGCGGTGGAAAACGCTTTTTCGCCAAAATTTAAGTTAAGCCGACTACACGTTTTTACATAGATTTCTGCAATATAATTTTTTATTACAAATTTACTGTTTATACCGTTTATAGAGAGGTAATATATTATGAAATTCGTATCGGATAAGAAAACCTTACTTTCGTTAATAATTCCCGCTTCGAGCGCATCCTCTAACAAGAGCACGTTACCTGCACTTGAGGGCTTGTTGTTCACTCTTAGGGGCGAAACTCTTACCGTTTGCGGCTACGACCTTGAAAAAGGCGTTAGAACCATTGGTACGGTTATTAATATGGAGGACGGCGCGGTTATTATTAACGCGCAAAAGATAACCTCTATTATTAAAAACTTCCCCGATTGCGATATTTGTATTGAATCGGACAACAGAAATATGGTTCGTATTAGCGGTGGTATGAGTGATTTTACTATCCACGGCGTTACGGCAGAGGCGTTCCCCAATCTTCCCGATTTGGGCGGCGACAACGCTTTTAACATTTCGCGCGGGTTGATGAAGGACCTTATTAACAGCACGGTTTTTGCGGTTGCACAAAGCGAGGCAAGACCTATCCTTACGGGTGAGCTGTTTATGATAGAAAACAGAACTCTTACGGTTGTTGCGCTTGACAACTTTAGGTTGGCAATACGCGAGGAAAAGAAGTGTATTTTCGATAACGACAACAGATTTCAATTTATCGTTCCGGGTAAAGCGCTTACCGATTTAGCAAGATTGCTTGACGATAGCGATAAGCCCTTAAGAGTTGAGTTTACCGCTAAATACATTATCTTTAAGATAGACGACGTTATCTTCTTCTCGCGCTTGTTAGAGGGCGAATATCTTGATTACAAGAGAGCGCTCCCCACAAATAACAAGATTTTTGCAAAAATTAAGAGAAGTGAATTTATTGAAAGTGCGGAAAGAGCTTCGCTTTTGGTAGATGAAAAGCTTCGTACTCCTTTAAGATGTAAGTTCGAAAATAACAAGCTTAATATTTCCTGTAACACCCAATACGGTACGGTTAACGATAATATTAAGATAGAAAAAGAGGGCGACGATATTGAAATCGGCTTTAACAACCGCTATTTGTTAGATGCATTGCGCGCTTGTAAGGACGATACGATTTTGGCTTCGATGTCTACTTCGCTTATGGCGATGATTATCGAGCCCGCAGAAAAGGACGAAAACAGCAATTACACCTATTTAGTATTGCCCTGCAAGCTAAAAGATTAATAGATGGAAATAAGGGTTTTAACGCTTAACGATTTTAGAAACGCAAGTGAGAGCAAAATTGAGTTTTGCGACGGTGTTAACGTTATTTGCGGCAGTAACGGCGCAGGTAAAACGAACATTTTAGAAGCAATTTTCTATTTTGCCGCGGGCAAAAGCTTTAGAAATTGCAAAGACAGAGAGCTAATTCGGTTTGGTTGTGAAAAGGCGAGCATTGCGATGAGCTTTGACAGCCGTTCGGTTAATAAAAAAATGTCCGCCGTTCTTTCGAAAAACGCAAGGCGGGCTATTAGGATAGGCAACAGCAATCCGCTTACGCTTTCCAACTATATTGGGCAGTTCCGCGCGGTTATTTTTACACCCGACCATTTAAATTTGGTTAAGGGCTCGCCCGAGAATCGACGCAAGTTTATGGACCTTGCGATTTGCCAATCCTTTCCGAGATATGCTTCCTCGCTTTCGGAATATAACCGTATTTTAATGCAAAAGCAGGCACTTTTAAAAAGAAAAAATCCCCAAAAGGAGCTTTTGGAGATATATAACGAACGTCTGTCTTCGCTTGCGGCGATAATTACGGTTAACAGGCGAAAATATATTGCAAAATTAGAGCAAGAGGCGAAAAAATTTCTTTTTGATATGAGCGAAGGTAAAGAGGAATTGCAAATTTCCTACCAAAGCCATGCGGGAGAAGCCGAAACCCAAGAGGAAATACGCGAAAAATACAAAGCTATTTTTAGCGAAAAGATGGATTACGAGATTGAGCGGTATATGACCTATTACGGCTCCCACCGCGACGATTTTGTTATTTCGATAAATAAAAAGAGCGCGCGCCACTATGCTTCGCAGGGGCAGCAAAGGTCGATAGTTTTATCGCTTAAGCTTGCCGAGGGCGAGCTTTCGGCGCAGTTAACCGGCGAATATCCCGTTTTTTTGCTCGACGATATTCTTTCGGAGCTTGATAAGGACAGAAAAAACTATATACTTTCGCGGTTGCCCAACCGACAGGTTATAATTACGGGCTGCGAGAGCGAGGTTTTTGAATCCGACGGGTTTGGAAAGCGTATTTTCGTACAAAATGGGATTATTACGGAACTTTAGATAGACAAACGCGGGATGAAATTTAATTTTAAATAGCTTAAAATAAAGCCCGTGATCACAAATAGCGAAAACGGTAGGTACAAAATGTATTTACAGCTGGAAAAGGGCGAAAGCATTTCCAAAAAGGAAATTATTGTGATTTTCGATTTGGATATTGCAAGCGTTTCGCCAAGCACCAACGATATTTTTAAGCGTATGGAGGACGAAAAGGGAGTTATTTCGCTTTCGAACGACATACCGAAAAGCTTTTTAATTACAGACAGCGAATTCGCAGACAGAATATATATTAGCGGACTTTCTACCGAAAGCATTAAAAAACGGCTTGAAGCAGAGAAAGGAATTGGAATTTTATGGAAGAAGTAAAAAACGTTCAAACGCCCGAGGAAAATAACTACGGCGACAGTCAAATTCAGGTACTCGAGGGCTTGGAGGCGGTGCGTAAGCGCCCCGGTATGTATATCGGTACAACCTCTATTAAGGGTCTTCACCACCTTATTAGCGAGATTGTTGACAACTCGATTGACGAAGCGCGTGCGGGCTATTGTAAGAATATTACCGTTACTCTGCACGCCGACGGAAGCTGTGAGGTAGGCGACGACGGTCGTGGTGTACCCGCAGGTATTCACCCGACGGTTAAAAAGCCCACGCTTGAGGTTATTTATACCATTTTGCACGCGGGCGGTAAGTTTGGCGGCGGCGGTTACAAAATCGCCGGCGGTCTTCACGGCGTTGGCGCGAGCGTTGTTAACGCGCTTTCGAAGCGTGTTGAGGTTCGCAACCACCGCGACGGCAAGGGATATTATATTGCCTTTGAGCGCGGTAACGTTGTAGAGGAGTTCCGCGAAACAGGTGCTACCGATTTACACGGTCTTAAGGTTAGATTTTGGCCCGACGATACTATCTTCGAAACGGTTGAGTTCGATTACGATACGGTTAAAAACCGTCTTCGCGAGCAGGCGTTCCTTAACGCAGGCGTTTCGATTACCATTGCGGACAAGAGAACCGTTGATGAGATAGAGGAAAACTTCTGTTACGAGGGCGGTATTCGCTCCTTCGTTGAATTTTTAAACGCGAAGAAGGGCGCAGACCCAATACATCCCGTTATTTACGTTTCGGGCGAGAAGGGAAGCTCGGTTGCCGAGATTGCTTTGCAATATAACGAAACGATTACCGATTCTATCCTTTCCTTTGCAAACAATATGAACACGGTTGACGGCGGTACGCACGAAACCGGCTTTAAGGTTGGTCTTACCAAGGCGCTTAACGATTACGGCAAGAAATACAACCTATTTAAGAACGATGAAAAGCTTACCGGCGACGACGTTCGCGAGGGTCTTAGCGCGGTTATTTCGGTTAAGCTTGAGGACGCTCAGTTCGAGAGCCAAACCAAAGCAAAATTAGGTAACAGCGAAATAAGAACGCTCGTTGAGGGTATCGTTTACGAAAAGCTTTCGATTTACTTCGAGGAAAATCCCGAAAGCGCAAGAATTATTATAGAAAAATCGGTTCTTGCGGCAAGAGCAAGAGAAGCCGCAAAGAAGGCGCGCGAGCTTACGAGAAGAAAAGGTCTTTTGGAATCCAGCTCGCTGCCCAGCAAGCTTGCGGATTGTAACGAAAGACGTATGGAATATACCGAGCTTTACTTGGTAGAGGGTGATTCGGCGGGTGGTACGGCAAAGGATTGCCGCGATTCTCAATTCCAAGCGATTCTTCCCTTAAGAGGTAAAATTCTTAACGTAGAAAAGAACCGTATCGACAGAATTTATTCCTCGGTACAGATTATCCCGATAATTCTTGCTCTCGGTACGGGTATCGGCAGCGAATTTGATATTTCGAAGCTCCGTTACGGCAAAATTATTATTATGGCCGATGCCGACGTTGACGGCCGGCACATTAAAACGCTTTTG